>CALFIT010000256.1 GCA_937877465.1 uncultured Bacteroidales bacterium
AAACGACCAAATTCAACAATACAATGAAACTCAGAGAGATTTCTGAACTTTTGAACGCCAAAGTGCGTTGCGGCCACGACCGCCTGGACGAAGAACACGACAAGGCCTTCGCCTCCGACCTGATGAGCGACGTGCTCACCCTTGGCGACTACAACCCCGTCATCCTGACGGGCCTCTGCAACATGCAGACCATTCGCACCTGCGAGATGGGCAACCTCGACATCATCGTCCTCGTCCGCCGCAAAAAGGCCACCGAGGAGATGATCGAGGAAGCCGAAGACGAGAACATGGTGGTCATGGAAAGCGACTTCTCCATGTTTAAGGCCTGCGGACTGCTCTTCCAAGCGGGTATGCAACCCATTTTCTAACCTATGTCTGACTAAAACACTATGCCATGCACTTAGAATACCAAGTTTACGAAGCGGACTTTGTGAATGCCGGAGCCGCATCGAGCGCCATCAAGAAGACCTTGAAACAGCTCAACGTCAGCCCTCAAATCGTGAAACGGGTGGTTGTCGCCCTCTACGAAGCCGAGGTCAACGCCATCGCACACGCCTACGGCGGCATGATCTATGCCGACATCGAACCCGACAAGATTGTCCTGAAGGTGGAGGACAAAGGTCCGGGCATCCCCGACATCGACTGGGCTATGCAGGAAGGCAACTCCACGGCATCGCCTGAGGTGCGCAACATGGGTTTCGGTGCAGGCATGGGCTTGCCCAACATCCAGAAGAACGTCGACAAGCTCAACGTCAGCTCCACCGTCGGCGTAGGCACCACCGTCGAGATGGAGGTGAATTTCGTCTAACTGAACAACTGACAACTGAACAACTGAACAACTGACAACTGCCAACTATGGAAAAGACTCCTTTCTTTCACGCCCTGAAAATTGACGAGGACACCTGCATCGGCTGCTCGCATTGCATGAAGATCTGTCCCACCGAGGCGTTGCGCGTGCGCGACGGCAAGGCCATGCTCATCCCCGACCGTTGCGTCGACTGCGGCAACTGCTTCAAGGTGTGCCCCACCCGCTCCATCTATATCGAGCAGGACGACTTCGAGGCCATCTTCAACTTCCCCATCCGCGTCGCCTTGGTGCCCGCCGTCTTCTTCGGGCAGTTTCCCAACGACATTACCGTGTCGCGGGTGTATGGCATCCTCAAGGAGCTTGGCTTCACCCACGTCATCGAGACGGAGTCGTCCATACCCATCTATACGGCGGCCAAGAAACGCTATGCCGCCGAAAACCCCGACATCAAGCCGCTTATCTCGACCTTCTGTCCGGCCATCGTGCGCCTCATCCAAGTGAAGTTTCCCGGCCTGACCGAGAACCTCATCCCGCTTCGTGCCCCCATCGACATCACGGCCTTGTACATCCGTCGCAAGCTGAAGCAAGACCTTGAAATACAGGAGGACCAAATCGGTGTGTTCTACATCACCCCTTGCGCAGCCAAGATTGCGGCAGTGAAAAGTCCCGTGGGCGAGGAGAAATCGCTCGTCGACGGTGTCATCAACATGGACTCGCTCTACAACCGCGTCTACAAGGAAATCAAGAAGCAAGGGCATGGCTACAAGGAGCAGAAACTGCCCGTGTCGCAACTCTCCGCCGACGGCGTGCTGACCTCGCTCACCAACGGCGAGCGTCGCCTCTCCGATGCCAAGCACTCCTACTCCATCGACGAGATCCATAATGTCATCGAGTTTTTAGAAAAGGTGGAGAACGAAGAGATTGAGGATGTCGACTTCCTCGAACTGCGTGCCTGCGACCAGAGCTGTCCGGGCGGCATCCTGACCTGCGACAACCGTTTCCTGATGTGCGAGCGTGTGTTTGGCCGTGCCCGCAAAATCGCCGACCGCGAGCGCAAGGGCGAACAGACCAAGGACCACGAGCTTGAAGAGGAGCGCAACTACCTGATGCGCAACATGAAAGTGGGCGAAATCAAGCCGCGTTCAATGCTTGTTTTGGACGACGACATCAGCGTGGCCTTGGAGAAGATGAAGAAAATCAACGAATACCGTGCCCGCCTGCCCCAGACCGACTGCGGCATCTGCGGTGCGCCCACCTGCGACGCCTTGGCCCGCGACATCGTGTGCGACAACGCCGAACTCACCGACTGCGTCTTCATCCAACGCAACCTCGAAGCCCGTGGCAACATGGACGTACACGAGTCGCTGAAAATCATGGAACTTATTTGGGGCAAGGCCAAGATGAACGACTATGTGAAGAACAAATAAAAAAATCCCGCTTTTGATGGAAGCGGGATTTTTCTTTGAAAGCGTTGAATTTATTCGCCTTGTTGAGCCTTCTCTTGCTTTTCAAGGTTTTCCTTCAAGCCGGCCAGGACTTCGAGGTCGCCGAGCGTGCTGTGCTCAATGTTGTCATTGATTTGCTTCACGGTGCGCTTGGCTTGCTTGGCGGCCTTCTCGGCGGCCTTTTCCTCTGCGCTCTTTTCGGCGACTTCCTTCTCTTCCTCGACGCGAGGCAGGGCAAGGATGATCTTCTTGCTTTCCTTGTTGAACTCAAGGATCTTGAACTCGAGGGTGTCGTCCACCTTGGCGTTGGTGCCGTCTTCCTTCTTCATGTAGCGGCTCGGGCAGAAGCCTTCGACGCCGTAGGGCAAGCTGACCACCACGCCCTTGTCGGAGGCGCTGATGACGGTGCCTTGGTGCATCGAGCCGACGGTGAAGACGGTCTCGAACACATCCCAAGGATTCTCTTCGAGTTGCTTGTGGCCAAGGCTGAGGCGACGGTTCTCTTGGTCGACGTCGAGGACGACGACATCGATGGTTTCGCCCACCTTGGTGAATTCGGCCGGGTGCTTGATCTTCTTCGACCAGCTGAGGTCGCTGATGTGGATCAGGCCGTCGACGCCTTCTTCAAGCTCGACGAAGATGCCGAAGTTGGTGAAGTTGCGCACGGTGGCGGTGTGCTTCGAGCCGATGGGGTAACGCTCGCTGATGTTGGCCCACGGGTCGGGCATCAGCTGACGCATGCCGAGGCTCATCTTGCGCTCTTCGCGGTCGAGGGTGAGCACCTTGGCCTCCACCTCGTCGCCCACTTTCAGGAAGTCCTGAGCGCTGCGCAGGTGTTGCGACCACGACATTTCCGACACATGGATGAGGCCTTCGACGCCAGGAGCGATCTCGACGAACGCACCATAGTCGGCGATGACGACGACCTTACCCTTGACGGTGTCGCCCACCTTGAGGTTCTCGTCGAGGGCATCCCACGGATGAGGAGTGAGTTGCTTGAGACCCAAGGCGATACGTTTCTTGTTGTCGTCGAAGTCGAGGATGACGACCTTGATCTTCTCGTCCAACTTGACCACCTCTTCGGGGTGGCTGATGCGACCCCAGCTGAGGTCGGTGATGTGGATGAGACCGTCGACGCCACCGAGGTCGATGAACACGCCATAGCTGGTGATGTTCTTGACCACGCCTTCGAGGACCTGACCCTTTTCGAGCTTGCTGATAATCTCGGCCTTCTGGGCTTCGAGTTCGTCTTCGATAAGGGCTTTGTGAGACACAACCACGTTCTTGAACTCTTGGTTGATCTTCACGACTTTGAATTCCATCACGCTGTCAACAAACACGTCGTAGTCGCGAATGGGCTTGACGTCGATCTGGCTGCCGGGCAGGAAGGCTTCGAGGCCGAACACTTCGACGATGAGGCCACCCTTGGTGCGGCTCTTGACATAACCATTGACGATTTCGCCCTTTTCGTAGGCTTCGTTGACGCGGTCCCACGACTTGAGGAGGAGGGCCTTCTTGTGCGAGAGGACGAGCTGGCCGTTGGGGCCTTCTTGGTTCTCGACGTAGACTTCCACCTTGTCGCCCACCTTCAGGTTGGGGTTGGTGCGGAATTCTGCAACCGGAATAACACCATCCGACTTGAACCCGATGTTGACCACGACTTCGCGCTCGGTGATGGCAACGACAGTGCCTTCGATGACCTCGTGATCAGCGATTTGGTTCATTGTGCCCGCATACTTGTCTTCAAGTTTTTTGCGTTCGTCAGCTGTGTAGTTGTCGAACTTCTTGTGCGACGATGTCCAGTCGAAATCCTCGGCGGGAACCGGTTTCGGTCTGGGCGTTCTTTGTTTCTTTTCAACAGGCTGTTCTTCTGCTGGCATAGCCTCGTTGATGATGTTTTCGTTTTCTGCCATTGTAATAATTGTAATAAATTGTACCCGCAAGCGTTCCAGAACTCCGCCCACGAGGAGGTTAAACTTTTGATTGTCAACTCAAACCGCTGGTTTTGCAACCCATCTGGACGGGCGGCTTGAATCGGGCTGCAAAGATAGGAAGATTTTCCGTAAGTTTTACGGTTTCAAGGAATTATTTTTTTACGGCAGGTTCAGTTGGGAGCCAATGCATCACATCCCCCACACCACAATCGTCCGTCCGTTGTAGTCGAAGCGGCTCAGCGGGTCGATAGTATAGTTGTCTTCAGGGATATTCGGCCCTGCGGTGTTGAAGAATCGTTCCATAGCCAATCTATTTTGGCTGCAAAGATAAAAAA
>CALFIT010000257.1 GCA_937877465.1 uncultured Bacteroidales bacterium
GCGTGGTGTCGCAAGAAACCATCCTCTTCAACGACACCGTGTTCAATAATATCGCTTTCGGCATGGAGAACGTCTCGAAGGAAAACGTTATCGAGGCCGCCAAGATTGCCAACGCGCACGAGTTCATCATGGCGTTGGAGCACGGCTACGACACCCGCATCGGCGACCGTGGCATGAACCTCAGCGGCGGTCAGCGGCAACGCCTGAGCATCGCCCGCGCCGTGCTGAAGAACCCACCCATCCTCATCCTCGATGAAGCCACATCGTCATTGGACACCGAAAGCGAACGATTAGTGCAGGATGCCTTGAGCAAGGTGATGAGCCAGCGCACCTCCATCGTCATCGCCCACCGCTTGAGCACCATCCAACACGCCGACGAAATCATCGTCCTGCAAAAAGGCCAGATCATCGAGCGCGGCAAACATGACGAGTTGATTGCCCTTGGTGGAGTTTACAAGAAACTTACTGATTTACAGGCGATTGGATGAAAAACCATAAAAAACTTGCCGTTATCGGCAAAAATTGCTAACTTTGCGGCGATTTTGAGAGAAAAACTTGCCGATAGATGGAATACATTTCAGTCAGTCAGTTTGCCGAAAAATACGGAATCAGTGGAAACCGTCAACCACTTTCGCTGCATCGACTATGTCATTGACCACGCCACCCACAAGATTACTGAGACGCACATCAAACAATTGCACCTTTTGCTGAAGGCAAACACTTCCGACAGCCAAAAGCCGTGGTTTGCCATTGGCGACTACAAACGCTTGGCCAATTCCGTTGGAGAAGAAGAAACCTCCCAACCCGAGGAAGTCCACCGTCAAATGAAAGCCCTGCTTGCACTATACTATGCCAAAACACAGGTGACGTTTGACGACCTGCTTGATTTTCATGTGCAATTCGAGCGCATCCATCCCTTCCAAGACGGTAACGGTCGCGTTGGCAGGCTAGTGTTGTTCTGGCAATGCCTTCAAACAGGCATCGTGCCGTTCATCATCACGGAAGATTTGCGTCTGTTCTATTACCGAGGCATCCAAAACTGGGGAAAAATCAATGGCTATTTGCGCGACACTTGCTTGACGGCGCAAGACAATTTCAAGGCATTGATGGATTATTACAAAATAAGGTATTGAAGGGCCGGGGGTGATTTGATGTTTGATTTTTTGGAGTGTTTTATTGCTTGTGCAACGATTTGGCACAGGCTTGCCCTTTCTTTGCACCGCGAAATCTTCCGAAACTTTTTTTAGACGAGGGTTGCAAAATCGCGAATTACGTTCTATGTTATTTATGCCTAACACACAAAAAACAATGAAAGGACAAGTTATGGAAAAGCCTAAAACGAACCTCAGAAAAATCGACCTGCTGACCGCCATCGAAGAAATCGTGGAGCTGTCGAAGAACTCGCACCTTGAGCCGAAGTTCTACATCAAAGCGGCAATCCCCATCAAGTACCTGTGCGTGAAACTGAACCTGACCGTCAACCAAGCCGTGATGATGGCCCTCTTCATCGACAACTGCAACGACATGAACATCAACATCCGCGACATCGCCAACCACTTCGACTGCAGCACCACACGCGTACTACGGCTCATGACCGACATCGACGGGTTAGTGAACCGTGGCCTGATTTGCTGCTCGGTCGTGCGCAACGGCATCACCTACAGGGTGCCGTGGGAAGTCGTGGAAGCTTTCAAGCACAACGTGAAGTTTGAGCCGCGCAGCTACGAAGGCCTCACCTGCCCCGAACTGTTTGGCATCATCGAAGAAATCATGGAAATGCGCGACGACAACGAGATGAGCACCGAACTTGCCCAGCGCCGAATCAAAGAACTGCTCGACGCCAACCGTCAGTTGGTGTTCGTGCAGAAGCTGAAAAGCTTTCGTCTCTTTGAGGACGACGAAATGCTACTACTCATCTTCGCCCATCTGTTTGTCAACAACAACGACGACAACATCGGCTACCACGACCTCAGTTTCTTCTACGACCGCAAGGCCGACTTCAACCGCATCAGGTGTTTGCTCAACAACGGGTCGCACGTCCTGTTGGAAAGCAAAATGATTGAATACAACAACGACTCGGGCTTCGTCAACCGCGAGTCATTCCGCATGACGTGGATAGCCAAGGAAGCGCTCTTTCCCGAACTGAACATCACGTCCATGAGGCAGGACAACAACCGCAAGGGCGTCACCAAGCACGAGGACATCGTGCACAAGCCGCTCTTCTTCGACAAGGAAGTGGCCGCACAAGTCGACGACTTGGAGCAGCTGTTGGAAGAGACGCACTACCGCGACATCTGCGAGCGCCTGAAGGGGAAAGGCTATCGCAGCGGCTTCACCTGCCTGTTTTACGGCACTCCCGGAACGGGCAAGACCGAAACCGTGTTGCAGCTGGCACGCCGCACCGGTCGCGACATCATGCAGGTCAACATCTCCCGGATCAAGAGCATGTGGGTGGGCGAAAGCGAGAAAAACATCAAGGCCGTGTTCGACGACTATCGCGAGAAGGTCGAAAAGATGGCCATCACCCCTATCCTACTCTTCAACGAAGCCGACGCCATCATCGGCAAGTGCCAGGAAGGGGCAGAACATGCCGTCGACAAGATGGAAAACTCCATCCAGAACATCATCCTTCAGGAGATGGAAACCCTGGATGGCATCCTGATTGCCACCACCAACCTCGCCCAAAACATGGACAAAGCCTTCGAGCGGCGTTTCCTCTACAAGGTGAAGTTCAACAAGCCCACCTTGGAGGCGAGGATGCAGATATGGCAGTCGATGCTCCCGGATCTGGCCGAAAGCGACATTCGCATCCTGGCCGAGAAGTACGACTTCAGCGGCGGACAAATCGAGAACATCGCGAGGCGCTATGCCATCGACAGCATCCTGCACAGCGAGTCGGCCTCGGTCTTAGCCACCCTCATGGCCCATTGCGACGGCGAACGGATAGAGCAGAAAGACGGTCGAAAAATTGGGTTTACCTAATCCGACAACCTACTAAAAGACAGAACAATGTAAAGATTTTTGAGACTGTGCCGCGATTCGGCACGGTCTCTCGTTTTCTTCGCAGCAACAAAACAA
>CALFIT010000258.1 GCA_937877465.1 uncultured Bacteroidales bacterium
GGCGTTGAGCTTGATGTGCGAAACGGGATAAGCCAAGGTCTCGTGGAAAATCTCTTCGCCGTCGATGTCGACGACATAAAGCTCCTGGCTGTCAGAATAGGCGATGGCGTTGCCTGACAAGGAGACAGCGGCACGACCGCCAGTGACGATGGGATGCTCCCATTTGACGTTGCCTTGGGCATCGAAGAGGCTGACGCGCTTCTGGTTCAAGCCGTAATAGACGAGGTAGTCGCCCGTGGCGTCGATGTAGAATACGTCGTCGGGCATGGCACCGCTCTCGTATTTCTGCCAAAGAATGGTCGGCTCGTCGGTCACGGCACGGTCATTGTGCGCAAAGGCTTGACCATAAACGAGTTGGCTGCCCGTAGTAGGCTCGGTGACAGTCATGACGGCGCGTTGCTGTGCCATAAGGTTGCCCGCCATTAAAAGTGCGATGAGGGAGAGAAAGAATGTTTTATACATGATTTTGTGATTTAAATTATTGATAATTAGTTGATTGATTCAATTTTTCAAACCCACGGAATCCAATTGCAATATTACATATTTTTTCTCGTTTTTACAACAGGTATTCCAAAAATAGCTATTTTTGCAAAAATAAATTCCATGAAGAAGAAGAAAATCTTGATCATCGCCGCCGCTTTCCTCATGGCATTGGCCGCCACGTCGTGCAAAAAGACCAGATATTGCAAATGCACGACGATACAGAACGAGGAAGTGGTCGAATTGGGCGAGGACTACTACACCATCGAGGACGGCTCGTCGTGCTCCGACCGCTCAAAGGAAATCGTCGGCTGGGGACAGGTGATTTGCACCGAGGTTTCCGAGTCGGAAGTGACGGGCGTGGAGTCGCACTGGTGGGACAACCTGTTCAACAACAAGCCAAAATAATTGGCCTTGAGTCCTTCCATAGGCAAATCGGCACTGAAAGTCCTGCTGGGCTTGATGTTCATCGTCTCGGCCATCCTTAAGGTCGTCGACATGGACCAATTCGAGATTTATGTTTACAGCTACCATTTCTTCAGCCTCAATTTCTCGTTTTTGGTGGCACGAGCCGCCATTATCTTGGAATTGGTACTTGGTATCGGATTGGTTTCCAATACTTTACACAAACTCTATTGGTGGGGTAGCATGGTCATGTTGGCCGGCTACACCTTATTATTAATGTACGCACTCTATTTGGGCCGCACCGACAACTGCCACTGCTTCGGCGACTTCCTGCAACTCGACCCCAAGCAAAGCCTTGTCAAGAATCTGGTGCTGCTGTTGCTATTCCTTCTGATTCGCAAAATGGAAAGCTGGCGCACGCCGTTCCGCTGGCTGATTCTTTGCCTCGCGGTCATGGCCTCCACCATCGCCGTCTTCGTGGTTTCGCCGCCCGACAACTATACACCCGCCTATGCTGCGGAACACAACCTACAGCCTGAGTTGTTCGGCGCAATGCTTGACGATGCGCCTTTGGATAGCCTGAACCTCCGCGAAGGCAAGCAGGTTGTCTGTTTCTTCTCTACGGGCTGCGAATACTGCCAAATGGCCGCTCGCAAGCTCTCGCTGATGCAAGAATACTATGGCTTCCCTGATGACCATGTTACCTATGTCTTCATGGGCAGCGAGGAGGGCATCTCGAAGTTTTACGAAGATTCGGAGTCGGCGCAGTATCGCGACGTGCTTTATCCCGATGTCGTCAGGCTGCTGAAGACTGTCAATGGAAACTTTCCTGTCATCGTGTTCTTGGACAACGGGGAAGTGGTTCACGAATACGGCTTCCGCAACATGCGCGAGGACGAAATCAAATCATTTATGGCATCGTAGGACTGTCATATTATGGCAGCCCTACAATATTATTTCGGCCTTCTGAACCTGTCGCCAGTCTGCTCGATGACGGCCTTTTTCCAAGTGTCGGGGTAGCCAGGCTGCATCGGACGGGCGGGATAACCGTAGCCGTTGCGCTTGAACTCTCCGTTCTCCTCCTGCTTGACGTTGCTGTCCAAGTATTTCACCAACAGGTAGTTGTCCAATTCCTTCCAAGTGGCCACGGTGTTGTGTCCGGCCTGGTTGGAGAAGTCGGTGAGGTAGGCGATGGCCATATGGGGGTCTTGCTCGTAAAGGCCCAACGCTCGGTTGTCGACATAGTTGACTTGCTCCTGATAGCCACTCTCCAACTCGTTTTGCACGGCTTGGATGTCGCCGATAACCCTATTATAGAATAGGTATTTGAAATGCGCCAGCCGGTTGAAGACCCAGAAGGCGGCGTTGTCGCTGTAGGTCAGCATGTCGCCGTTGCCCACGCGGTATTCAATCGGCACCTCGGTGATGGAGCAATAGAACGGTGTGTAAACTGTTGAATTTGTGTCATCTACACCAAACCAAATGATGCCGCCGATGGGGTTGGGGAGCCAATTGCGGCTCTGCGCGATGAACGAGAAACCCGTCTGCACCACCTCGATGCTGCGCTCGTTGAAGTAAGGCTGGCCGTCGTATTCCCAATAGAGCGGGTTGTAGCGGAACGGCGAGCCGAAGGGGTTGCCGCCCACGTCTTGGGTCTTGTCTAACTCGGTGCCTTGGAAGTGGTCGCGCTGGAAGCCCATCATGTCGCTGAGGCTGATTTTTCGGTTCGGCTTGACGTACAAGGGCATACGGTGCGTCAGATCCTTGCCGGTCACATAGTCCCAGTATTCGTCCATGCCGTCGCAAACCTTGTTGAACATCGTCCAAACGCGGAGGTCGCAGATGCGGGCAGCGCTGAAATCGACGGGGGCGTAGGCCGCGCTGAAGTCGAAGTCTTTGTCCTTGCCGCTGAAGTAGCCTTTGCTGCGGGCGAAGTCGATGACGTCGTGCTTGTATATGACTTCAACTTGCTCGTTATAAAGTTTTTTCCAGTCCTTGTCGGTGATGGAGGTCTTGCCGTCGCGCAAAGGGAAGGTGGTGATTCTCGCGGCGTTGGCGTGACCGCTCACATAGCCGCCGGGGATGCGGATGGCCACCCACACCGCACCACGGTCGGCGTTGATGGTGTCGCCGGTCTTGGTCACCGTCGGCGTGTAACCTTTGGGCATGATTTCCATGTACCACACCTCGTTGGCGTCGCTGATCGAGATCGACTCGCCGTCGCTGCCGTAGCCGTATTCTTCCACAAGGTCCGCCATGACTTTGATGGCTTCGCGGGCCGAGCAGCTGCGTTCCAAGGCGATGAACATGAGGCTGCCGTAATCGACGATGCCCGTCGGGTCGATGAGTTCCTCGCGACCGCCGAAGGTCGTTTCGCCTAAGGCGACTTGGTTTTCGTTGATGTAGCCCACCACTTGGTAAGTGTGAGGCGGTTGCGGCACGCTACCACGCGGCGCGTTGGTGCCACGGTCGTAGCACACCCTCCTGCTGCCCGCCGGCCAGTCGGCGGCAGGGGTGAAGTAAAGCTCGCCGTAGCGGATGTGCGAGTCGGCGCAATAGCTGATGAAGTTGGAGCCATCTACTGTGGCGCCTTTGGTAATCAGGAAGTTGGTGCAGGCCTGCGCCGCATTGAAGGCGGCAAGCAAGGCGATGAGAGTTAAGGGTTTGATGTGTTTCACGATGATGTTTTCTTTTTGGGGCAAAGATATGGTTTTTTTGTTTACTTTTGCACACAAAATTATTTCCAATGCAATCAACCATACCCTTGGCGGAACGCCTGCGCCCTACGACGCTCGACGACTACATCGGGCAGAAGCACATCATCGGCGAACAGGCCGTGCTGCGCCGCGCCATCGAGAGTGGGCGCGTGCCGTCCATGATTTTTTGGGGGCCGCCCGGCGTGGGCAAGACCACCTTGGCCTACATCATCTCCAAGCAGGTGAAGCGGCAGTTCTTCCAGCTCAGTGCAGTTAGCAGCGGCGTGAAGGAGGTGCGCGAGGTCATCGACCGCGCAAGGATGCTCCCCGAAGCACCTATATTATTTATTGACGAAATCCACCGTTTCAGCAAGTCGCAGCAGGACTCGCTTCTCGGCGCAGTCGAGAAGGGCTTGGTGACGTTGATTGGCGCGACGACCGAAAACCCGAGCTTCGAGGTCATCTCGCCCTTGCTGTCACGTTGTCAGGTGTATGTGCTCAAGTCTTTGGAAAAGGCCGACTTGGAAATCCTTTTGGCCAAGGCAGTGAAAGCGTTGGAATGCGACTTCGGCAAGAAAATCACCGTCAAGGAGCCTGAAGCGTTGATGAAAATCAGTGGCGGCGACGGGCGCAAACTATTGAATGCCATCGAGTTGGTCGTCACCTCTTTGAACGACTTGGACGAAACGGCTGAGGAGTTGATTGTCACCAACGATTTTACGACGCATTGCATCCAGAGCAACTTAGTGAAATACGACAAGCAGGGCGAAATGCACTACGACGTCATCTCGGCCTTCATCAAGAGTATGCGTGGCAGCGATCCCAACGCGGCCTTGTATTACCTTGCCCGCATGATTGAGGCAGGGGAGGACCCGCTCTTCATCGCCCGCCGTATGCTGATTCTCGCGTCGGAGGACATCGGCAATGCCAACCCCAATGCCTTGCTGCTTGCCAACGCCTGCTTCGATGCGGTCAACAAGATCGGCTGGCCCGAAAGCCGCATCATCTTGGCGCAGACGGTCACCTATTTGGCCTCGTCGCCCAAGAGCAACGCGGCGGTGGCTGCCATCGACGCGGCACAGGCCTTGGTGCGTGCGACCGGCGATTTGTCAGTGCCGCTGCATCTGCGCAACGCCCCGACCAAGTTGATGAAAGACCTCGGCTACCACGACGGCTACAAGTACGCGCACGCCTACGAGGGCAACTTCGTAGAGCAGGAATTTCTGCCAGCCGAGATTTCTGGCACGGTTTTGTATGAGCCTCAAGACAACCCCCGCGAGCGCGAACTGCGCAAGAATTTGAGGGAAAAGTGGAAAGGGAAGTATGGGTATTAGTTGAGAGTTGAGAGTTTAGAGTGGGAGTCCCGTAGGGACGACATACCAATAAGCAGGCGGCGTAAGTCCCTGCACTAAGCAGGCGACGTGAGTCCCTGCACTAAGCAGGCGACGTTAGTCCCTACTGCATCAAAAGCGAAGCGAAATGAACGAAGAAAAACAAGAAAAAAGCGTCAGCCTGTGGAACAAGGTGCTGGAAACCAGCCTCCGGCTGCCGTTTGTGAAGGTCGACCGCGACGAGTTCCTGACCAAGGAGCTGACGAAGTTCTGTACGCCGATGGAGGTGATGACGGCCTTGGACGACAGTCCCTTGCAGGTGTTGAGCAAGAAGGAGATCGACAAGCTCGCCAACGCGTGCATCAGCTATCACCTGACGATGGTGTGTGGCACCTCGGCCTTGATGGGCTTGCCCGGCGGCTGGTGGATGGCAGGCACCATCCCCACCGACCTCACGCAGTTCTACGGCCACATCCTCGCCTTGATGCAGAAGCTGATCTACCTCTACGGCTGGCCCTCGCTGACCGACATCAACAACCAGTTGGACGACGAGTCGCTCAACATCATGACGCTCTTCGTGGGCGCGATGATGGGCAACAAGTTCGCGGTCGAGGCCCTGACGAAGGTCGTGGGACAGGTCTCGAAAAACGCGGGCGTCAAGATCTCGGAGGGGGTGATGGCGCATTATGCCATCAAGATTGCGCAGTGGATAGGCATCAATATGACCAAGGAGGGCTTTGCCAAAGGGGTGGGGAAGGTGATTCCCTTGGTGGGTGCGCCAGTGTCAGCCACCATCACTTACTATACGTTCCGCCCCATGGCGCGTAGGCTGAAGAAACACCTTGACGAGCTTTACGACATGCGCCAGTTGCATACCGAAGCCGGCGGTTAGTGCTTGAACTCGAAGAGGTAGAGGTCGTGTAGCTGGTGGTCTGACGTTTGCAGGATGGCCTTGTAGTTCATCTGCCGCTCGGTCATCAGCCAGTCGATGAATTCGTCCACGAAGTTCCTGATTTCCGATTGCCCCATCTTGATGTAAAGCAGGTTGAGCTTGGCCTTGGCCTCCGTTTCGTTGAGGCCGTCGTTGCTCATAATCTTGGCCGTGAGTCTGTCCATGAATTTCTCCATAATGTTGGGTGTTTTTTAGTTGTTCAAGCTGCAAAGATACGCAAGAAAACCGTTTTTGTCAAGGGGGCGGACGAAAAAATCTGTTTTTTACTCGTTTCAAAGTCAGGAAATTATCCGAACAATCCAAATTTTATGGATTTTTTGGCTTTTTGTTGAAAAATATCTGCTTTTTTTTGAAAAAATACTTGTGCGTTTGAAAAAAGTGGTAATTTTGCAGCGGTTCTTATCATTAAGACCTGTAGCCATCCATCATGTGGCTGCAAGTAAAAGGTTTCATAAATTTTGGTTTTTGGTTCTTGAAGACCCTGGCTTCGGCTGGGGTTTTCTTGTTTGTGGGATGCGGGAAAGGGATGGCGGGAAAAAGAAAAGGTCGCAAACCGAGATTTGCGACCCTGTAGCCCATAGCGGAATCGAACCGCTGTTTTAAGTGTGAGAAACTTACGACCTAACCGCTAGTCGAATGGGCCAAAAAAAGGTTCTTGTTGCGGAACCTTCGTGTGAACTAGGCGGGAGTCGAACCCACAACCGCCTGATCCGTAGTCAGGGACTCTATCCAATTGAGCTACTAGTCCAGTCGTTTTTGACACTGCAAAAGTACAGCTTTTTTCGTTTACGCAAGCAAAAAATCGCTAATTTTTTCGTGTTTTCTCTCAATTGTTTGATAATCAAACTGATAATTTTGTTCCCTTAATGGCAACTTTTATGTTTTCTTGCGTTGGCAATCGCTTTTTTGCTATCTTTGCGCCATCATCAATCAAACATTTTACATCATGAGATTACTACTGATCAGCAATTCGACCAACTTCGGTGAGAATTATTTGGCTTGGGCTTCGACCCAAATCGAGCTTTTCTGCTTGCAGAACCATATTAATAAGGAGAGCCGCATCGTCTTCGTGCCTTTCGCGGGCGTCAACATCGGCGGCATGGTGTATCCCGAGAGCTACGACGCTTACGAGGCGAAGGTGAAGAACGTGTTTCGCACCAAGTTCGGCTTGGAGAACTTCGTCTCCGTGCATCATTTCGACGACAAGGTGAAGGCCGTCAACGAGGCCGACTGCATCGTGGTGGGCGGCGGCAACACCTTCCACCTCGTGGCTGAGATGCACCGCTACGGCCTGATGGACGCCATCCGCAACCGTGCCTTGGCTGGCGTGCCTTATATGGGCTGGAGCGCAGGCTCCAACGTGGCCTGCCCGACGCTGTGTACCACCAACGACATGCCCATCGTTGAGCCTGCTTCGTTCAAGTGCCTCAATCTGGTGCCTTTCCAAATCAACCCGCACTATCTCGACCCGCACCCCGAAATCGACAAGCTCATCAAGCACGGCGGCGAGACGCGCCAAGACCGCATCAACGAGTATCTGGCTGTCAACCAGGACATGAAGGTGGTCGGGCTGCGCGAAGCCACGGCGCTTTGGGTCGTCGACGACAAGATGTATTTGAAGGGCGGCAAGAAGATGGTCGTCATGCGCTACGGCAAGGAGGCGGTGGAGATTGAGCCGAACTCCGACGTCACGTTCCTGCTGGAAGGGAGTGTCGCATAAGTGATGTTTGCGGGCGGGGTGTTCGCGCTCCTATGTCATTCAAACGCCTTGCGGTCTTCGAAGACGACGAGGCTGCGGTCGAGGTGGATGGTCTTCCGTCCACCTTTTTCGCCTTTGATGAGGTAGATGTTGGCCTCGTCGCCGAGGATGTCGCGGAAGGCCTTGCGGATGCGCGAGAGGTTGGCGTTCATCGTCGAGCCGATGAAGTCGGTGAGGTTGTCGATGGCCGTGTGGAGCAGCGTGTCGTCGCCGTAGGTGGAGATGTGGCGATAAATCCTGTAGAGTTCTTCCTTGTGGTCGTTGAGGTAGTTGAGCGAGAGGCCGTCCTCGTGGAAGAGGAAGAAGATGTAGAGGGCCTTGCAGAGGGCGGGCATCTTCACCTCGGCGTTGTTGCGGTCGGTGAGGAAGATGTCGCCCCGCGTGTTGATGAACAGCCTGCTGACTTCGTGCGACCCGTTGTATTTCAGCAAGATGTCGATGATGATCTTGTGGAAGCCGGTGTAGTCAAGCTCGTCCTTGGGGGTGCTTTCGGTGTTTAGTGTCAGTTCTTCGAAAAAGCGTTCTTCTTTCTCGCTGCTGAACGGAGGATTGATTGTCAGGATGTTGGCGTTGAGTTGGACGAAACGTTGCAGGGTCTTCAGCGGGTCGTCGCCGGTTTCGATGATGAGGAAGTCTTGGTACGAGCCAGGCTTCATGTTCCCGATTTTGAGGAAGAAGGCAGGCTTGCTGATTTTCAAGCCATTGGCGTTGAGGTAGTTGAGGAAGACCTCCTTGGAGAGGAATACGCTGTCCAATTTCGGGAGCGTCTTGTCGATGTGACTGATTTGCTCGTCGGTGAGGGTAGGCTCGATGTAGCTCAGCGTGTCGCGGAAGGTGGCTTCCTTGCTTTTGAGGTTGCTGACGACGCGGGGCAGGTAGAAGAACTCGCGTTGCGACTGGCGCAGCAGGGCGCAGATGGCGTCGTAATCACGTTTGATGCAAGCGTTGGCTTTCCTGCTGAAGGTCGGCTCCACATAGAGGACGGCGTTGCGCGTGTCGAAATCGAGGTTGGGGATGGAGACGAAATTGGCTGTCAGGCCTTGTGTCTCAGGCAGTTCGATGCCGATGGAAAGGAGCAAGGCGGTGAGGAGCAACGATTCCGTCGGGTCGAGGGAGTCGTCGGAGAGGGCGAGCCGCTGGAAGACGCGAAGGATGGCGATTTTCTCTGCGTTGCCAAGGCTTTTCAGCATGTTGACCGCTTCCGAGAGGCTGAGGCGGGTGGCTTTCTTGCGGCTGGTCAGGGTGATGTTGAACAGGCCGTAGACCTTTTGCAGGAAGTCAATCTCGCCTTGGTTGACGATGCCGTCGCACTGCACCAAGTCGGAGAGCAACTTTGCGAAGGCAGTCTTATGTAGTTCCTTGAATTTCATTGTGTTATCGTTGCGATTTTGGGTTGTAACCTTGCAACCTCTTTCCATTTTGGCGGTAGATTGTAATTTTGCGCCGTTTTTTTCATGGCAAAAATAGTAAAAATTGGACAAAGAACGAAATGGCAAGAGATTATAAGAGAGGTTTGTCGAAGAAAGAGGTGGACGAGAGCCGGCGCAAACATGGCGACAATGTGCTGACCCCACCCAAGAAAGAGCCGATTTGGAAACAGTTTCTGGAGAAATTCAACGACCCAATCATCCGTATCTTATTGATAGCATTGGTGTTGTCAATCGCGGTGTCGCTTTACCAGTTGTTCACCGGTGCGGCAGGTGCGAACATCCTGCTTGAGCCTTTAGGCATCTTTGTGGCGGTGATGTTGGCGACGACGGTGGGCTTTGTGTTTGAGCTGAGTGCCAACAAGAAGTTCGACATCCTCAACCAGAGCGAGGACGAAAAGTTGGTGACTGTCTATCGCGACGGGCTGATCCAGCGCATCGAGCGCAAGGAGGTCGTGGTGGGCGACAGCGTGGTTGTTGAGACGGGCGACGAGATTCCCGCCGACGGCTATCTGCGCGAGGCCGTCGCGATGCGCGTCAACGAATCGGACCTGACGGGCGAGCCTTCGTGCAGCAAGACGACGGAAGAGGCTGACTTTGAGGAGGATGCGACTTATCCCTCCAACTATGTCTGTCGCGGCAGCTCGGTAATGGAAGGCCACGGCGTGTTTGTGGTCGAGAAGGTGGGCGACGCCACGGAGTGGGGCAAGGTGTATCAAGGCGCACAGATCGACAACGATGTGAAAACGCCGCTGAATGAGCAACTTGACCGACTCGGACGCGGCATAACGATAGCGAGTTATGTCATCGCCGACCTGATTGTGGTGTTGCGTGTGGTGATGTATTTCCTCCATCCCGACGGTGCGCCCTTCGATTGGATGGACTTCGCCCGCTATGTCCTTAACACACTGATGATTGCGGTCACACTGATTGTGGTGGCCGTGCCCGAGGGCCTGCCGATGAGCGTGACGCTGAGTTTGGCGTTGAGCATGAAAAGGATGCTGGAAACCAACAACTTGGTACGCAAGATGCATGCCTGCGAGACCATGGGTGCCGCCACGGTGATATGCTCCGACAAGACCGGAACGCTCACCAAAAACCGGATGAGCTTAGGCGACAGCCATTTCTTCGGCCTGCAAAACGGCCAGCTCGACGACTCGGAACTGTCGGCCCTGATTGAGGAAGGCATCGCGGTCAACACGACGGCGTTTTTGGACTACAGCGACAAGGTCAAGGTGAAGGTGGTGGGCAACCCGACGGAAGGCGCGTTGCTGCTTTGGCTTTTCGACAACAACGTCGACTTTGCTCGGCTGCGCGACAACGCCAAAGTCGTCAAGCAACTGCCGTTCTCGACCAAGTACAAATACATGGCTACCATTGTAAAGAGTTCGTTGTCAGGTGAATATGTTCTGTATGTCAAAGGTGCGCCCGAAATCCTTATGAAGCGTTGCACGACGGCGAGAAATGCCGATGGCGAGTGTGGCTTGGAGTGGGTGAGGAGCGAGGTTGACGAGAAGTTGGCTGAGTATCAAGGCAAGGCCATGCGCACCTTGGGCTTCGCCTACAAACACGTCACGAAAGACGAGGTGAAGGCGGCGTTTGACGGCGAGAAACTGCAAGTGGACGACCTCTGTTTCCTCGGTGTCGTGGGCATCATAGACCCGATTCGCGACGACGTGTCCGACTCGATCCGCGAATGCCTGAACGCGGGCGTCGACATCAAGATTGTGACGGGCGACACGCCTGGCACGGCGCGTGAGATTGGCCGTCAGGTAGGCCTGTGGACCGATGCCGACGACCCTGAACGCCAGATGATTACGGGCAAGGAATTCAACTTGATGAGCGACGACGAGCTGCGAGGTCGCATCGGCGACTTGAAGATTATGTCGCGGGCGCGGCCTTCCGACAAGGAACGCCTCGTGCGCCTGCTGCAAGAGCAGGGCGAGGTGGTGGCCGTCACCGGCGACGGCACCAACGACGCGCCGGCACTCAACAAGGCGCAGATTGGCCTCTCGATGGGCGACGGCACCTCGGTGGCCAAGGAAGCCAGCGACATCACCATCTTGGACAACTCGTTCAAGAGCATCGTTCGCGCCGTGATGTGGGGCCGCTCGCTCTACCTCAACATCCAGCGTTTCATCCTCTTCCAGATGACCATCAACGTGGCGGCTTGCCTCATCGTGCTGCTTGGCGCCGTTTTGGGCACCGATTCGCCGCTCACTGTGACCCAGATGCTGTGGATCAACCTCATCATGGACACCTTCGCGGCCATGGCGTTGGCCTCGCTGCCGCCCGACGACAGCGTCTTGAACGACAAGCCTCGGTCGCGCAATGCGTTCATCATCACGAAAGGCATGGCGGTGCGCATCATCGGCGTGGGGATGGCGTTTGTGGCGGTGCTGTTCGGCTTCATCCAGTATTTCATGAACTTCGGCGTCGAGACCTTGGCCGACTTCTCGCTGCGCGACTATTTCGCTGGCTATTTCCGGTTCAACAGCGTGGGCGGCAGGTTTACGCCCAAGGAACTGTCGCTGCTCTTCACCATCTTCGTCTTCATGCAGTTCTGGAACATCTTCAACGCCAAGGCCTACCATACGGGTGAATCGGCACTGAAAGGCCTGTTTGACAAAGACGTGAGGCGTGGTTTTGGCTTCACCTTATTAATAATAGCTGTCGGACAAGTGCTGATTGTGACTTTTGGTGGCGAGATGTTCAATGTGGTGCCGCTGCCGCTTGCCGACTGGCTGCGTATCGTGGGCTTCACCTCGTTGATCTTGTGGATTGGCGAGATTGGAAGGTGGGCGAAAAGGCTGAAAGGCCACAAAAAGCGTTGAAGCCTTGTTTTTGTGAAATAAAAAGCCGTATCTTTGCCGCTCCAAACCAGAAAGGAGTTAGAAATGAATAAACATTTGATTGTTATTGCTTTATGCGGACTGATGGGCTTGGCTTTCGCCTCCTGCTCGCATCCGTCGATTGTCGGCACATGGGTCGAACCCGCTGCCGAAGGCAGCCTCATCGGTGACGTGGGCTTCACTTTGCTCGAAAATGGCGAGGTGGTCTCCATCAACACGGGCTTCAGGGAATACAAGACGTGGGAAAAGGTCGGCGACCAACTGATCCTCAACGGCACGACGAATGGCTCGACACCGACTTCCTTCGCCGACACCAACAACATCATTTCGCTCAGCGAGAGCGAATTGGTGATTGGACAGGACGGGTATACGGTGAGTTATCAGAGGAGGTAGTTTAGAGTTGAGAGTTTAGAGTTGTTCAGTTGTTCAGTTGACAGTTGACAGTTGGGAGTTTTCAGTTGTTTAGTTGGGTGGTATGAGGTAGGAATGCGGAATGTGGAATGCGGAATGCGGAATGCAGAATCTTTGAATTTTGAATTTTAAATTTTGAATTTTAAATCTTAAATACCGAATAATGAAGAAACTGGCTGTTATCGCTTTTGGCGGCAATGCGCTGCTGAGAGGCGGACAAAAGGGAACTTACAGGGAACAGATGGAGAACGTCACCGAGACGTGCCGATCGCTGCTTCCGTTTTTGAAGAACGACTATAATTTGGTCATCGGTCACGGCAACGGGCCTCAGGTGGGCAACGTCATGCTGCAACACGAGGCCGGTAGCCATCAGTTTGGCGTGCCGGGCATGCCCATCGACTTCTGCGTGGCCGAAACGCAAGGCCTCATCGGTTTCATGATCGAGATGGGCTTGGGCAAGACCTTTGCCAAAGAAGGCCTGAAGCGCAACGTGGTCACTTTGGTGACCCAAGTCGTGGTCGACAAGGACGACCCGATGTTCCAGAACCCGACCAAGCCCGTGGGCCCCTATTACACCAAGGAGCAGGCCGAGCGTTATGCCGCCGAAACGGGATCGGTCTACAAGGAAGACCCCAAGGGTCGCGGCTGGCGCAAGGTGGTGGCTTCGCCAAAACCCATTGCCATCCAGAACGTTGGGTTGGTGAAGCAGCTGGCCGAGCAGGGCAACGTCGTCATCACCGTGGGCGGCGGCGGCATCCCCGTCGTTGAGAAGGCCGACGGCAGCCTTGGCGGTGTTGAGGCCGTCATCGACAAGGACTTGGCCTCCGCCATGACCGCCATCAACATCGGTGCCGACGAGTTCTACATCCTCACCGACGTGCCGAAGGTCTACATCAACTTCCGCAAGGACAACGAGCAGGCCTTGGACACCATCACCGTCGCCGAAGCCAAGAAGCACTTGGCCGACGGCCAGTTCACCGAAGGCAGCATGGCCCCCAAGGTGCGTGCCGCCATCCTCTTCGTGGAAGCCACGGGTCACGAGGCCATCATCACCGAGGCTACACGCTTGGGCGACCCAACCTGCGGGACGAGGATAGTGGCTTGACTTGTGTGATTACGAGCATTGGGAAAACGCTATGCTTAATGCGTAGCGTTTTTCTCTATTAATAAGCGTCTCTAAACGATAGCCTTCGCCGTCCAAGATGCCGTGCAGGTCGTCGGTGATGCCTGTGCCGTGCAGCTTCACCACGGCTTCTTTCTTGGTCCAATAGGCGGTAAAAGTCTCCACGGGGTCGGGGGAGGTGCCGATCCATTCGGCCTCGGCGGGGTTCATCGTCTTTCTGACGAGGGCAGGGGAGGCCTTGCGGAAACGCTCGATATCGATGCCGACAGGGGCGAAGTCGACCACAACCGCGATGCCGTTCTGACAATGGCTAAGGTTGAAATGGACTTCGGGATACCTTATTAAATAAGGCTTCCCGTGCTTGTTGCGGCTCGTTTTCAAGTCGGTGATTCCCAAAGGTTTGAGCAAGTCTTGCAGCATAAGCCACGACTTCAGGCAGGCGAACTGGCCGAAGAGATGCTTGTAACGCAAGGCCTCGTCACGGCGTTGGTCGTCAACCAAAGGCAGCATCCGTTGCACCTCGGCTTCGCCGACTTGGGTCATATCGTCGAAAACGGAAACCATAAGAATCGGGTGCAAAATTAATCTTTCTTGCGACATCGGACCTTGGCGCGATGGGATTTTCGTTGAAAAAATCTGCCATTTTGTGCAAAAAAATGCACATAGGTTGGATAAAAAGTCGAGCCGTAACGAAATAAACCGTAATTTCGCACCAATTTTTTAAAGGATATGGAGAAAGAAGCTTTCAAAACAGGTTCGGTGCAGGCCTATCCTGACATTCCTTCCCGCACTTTCGACCTCCTGCCGAGGTTCGTTGAGAAATATGGCAAGAAGAAAGTAATGTTTGGCAGCAAGGTGGACGGAAACTGGAAGAAAGTCAACGCGCGTGATTTCGTCAAGATGACCGACACCATCAGTCAGGGGCTGATGGGATTGGGTGTTGAGAAAGGCGACCGCGTGGCTTTGGTTTCCAACAACTGCCCGCAGTGGAACATGGTGGACTTTGCCGTGCAGCAAATCGGTGCCATCCTCGTGCCTATCTATCCTACCGTTCGGCAGAGCGATTTCGAGCACATCCTTAACCATGCCGACCCGAAGGTGGTCTTCGTCGAAGGGTCGCTTCTTCATGGCAAGGTGCAGGCCATCCTCGATGCCATGCCTGTGCGTCCCAAAGAGTTCGCTTTCAATCCCGTAGAGGGCATGATGACCTTGCGCGGACTGATGGTCTCCACCAAAATCGACAAGAAAAGCTTGGCCAAATTGCAGGCGCACAAAGACGCCGTCGACCCCGAGGATGTGGCCACCATCATCTATACTTCAGGCACTTTGGGCACTCCCAAGGGCGTCATGCTGACGCACCACAACCTGATGAGCTGCGTGGCCTATTACGGACCGCATTATCCCGTGCCGCCCAGTCATAAAGTGGTGAGTTTCTTGCCTTTGTCGCACATCTACGAAAGGTCGGTGCTCTATACGCATCTCTATTTGGGCAACGCTACCTATTATGTGGAGAACTTCGGCACCATCATGCGCGACATCGCCGACATCAAGCCGGAGCATTTCACCACGGTGCCTCGTGTCATCGAGAAGGTGTATAACGGCATCATGCGCAAAGGCGACAAACTGAAAGGCGTAAAGAAGCGCGTTTTCCTTTGGGCCTTCAAGTTGGCCGAGCGTTACGACGAAACGGAGAAGAAAATCAACCGAGCCTATCGTTTCAAGCTGTATTGGGCTAATAGGTTGGTGTTCAAGGAGGTGAGAAGGGCTTTCGGCGGTCGCTTGGAGTTTATCATCTCGGGCGGTGCCAGCTTGCAGCCCCGCTTGGTGCGGTTGTTTGCGGCCATGAACATCCCGATTGTCGAGGGTTACGGACTTACCGAGACCTCGCCAGTGATTGCCACCAACAGCCTCGCCTTGGGCATCATCAAGGCGGGAACGGTGGGCGTGCCGTGTGGCAGCGTGCAGTTTAAGATCGACCCCGAGTCGGGCGAAATCTTAGTGAAAGGCTCTCCGGTGATGAAGGGCTATTACAAAGACCCTGAGCAGACTAAGATTGCCATCGACGAGGAGGGCTATTTCCATACGGGCGACATCGGCGAGTTTGACGAGGACGGCCTGCTGAAAATCACGGGGCGCATGAAGGAGATCTTCAAGGACTCGATGGGCAAGTACATCTCGCCCGCGCTGATAGAGAACCGTTTCGCCGAATCGCCGTTCATCAACAGCATCATGGTGGTGGGTGAGAACCAAAAGTTTGCCGCAGCCCTCATCGTGCCCAACTTCGAGCACTTGAAGACTTGGTGCGAAGAGAACCACATTCCCTATACCACCAATGCGGAAATGATTAAGGTCAAGGCGGTTAACGACCGTTACCGCAAGGAAGTCGATACCTACAACAAGTTCTTCGGCGACTACGAGAAGGTGAAGCGTTTCGAGCTGCTCGACCGTGAATGGACCATCGACGACGGCGAGATGACGCCCAGCCTCAAGATTCGCCGCAAAGCCATCGCCGAGCATTACAAGGATTTGATAGATGGGATGTTTGCGGAGTGATAGGATATAGTTTCCAATTTGATAATTAGTTTTTGTCATGTCAGAACTACCCGAATTATTTTCCGACCTCGCCCTGATTCTCGTCACGGCAGGCATCACCACAGTTCTTTTCAAGTGGTTGAAGCAGCCCTTAGTGCTCGGCTACATCATCGCCGGCATCCTGATTGGGCCTTATTTTCCTTGGTTCCCTGTCGTCAACGACCACGAGAGCGTCGAGGTGTGGAGCGAAAT
>CALFIT010000259.1 GCA_937877465.1 uncultured Bacteroidales bacterium
CATAGCCTTCGTGGACGACACCCGTCAAGGCAGCCACGACCAACATGTTGTCGAGTTCGAAGATCTTCTCCGAAACGTCACCCTTCTTGGTCTTGCCGTCGAAAGCCCAGCGGACGATTTCGCGCGGGTTGTCGATACCGGCAATCTGATAGGTCGACTTGGTCATCTTTGGCATGGTGCGCTTGGTGAGACCTTGCTCTTCGATGGCCGTGTTGAATTGGTCGTAAGTGCGGTTCTCGGTGACGAACCTGTTGGCATCGGCATAAAGAGCCTGATAGGTCCTCGTGCTCGGGATGATTTCGTGCGTCAGGAAAGCAAGGCGTGCCTTGGGTTGCGGGGCGTTCTTGTCGGTCACCTTGATGATATGGTAGCCAAACACAGTCTCCACAATGCCCATCGTGCCCACGGGGTTGTTCACCACAAACTCATTGAACTCGGGCACCATCATGCCGTCGGTGAACCAATCGAGGTCGCCGCCCTTCTCTTTCGAGCCCGGGTCGGTGGAGTTGGCTTGGGCCAATTCGGCAAACAGCTCGTCGTTGTTCTTGACGCCCTTCAGTTGGGCAAGCAGCGCGTTGGCCTTGGCCTCGGCGTCTTCCTTGCTGATGGTGTCTTGGCTGTTGTAGGCACCCTGATAGCTGATCAGGATGTGGCTGGCTCTCAGCGAGTCGGAACGCTCCTGCATGTCGACGATGCGCACCAAGTTGAAGGCATCATTGTCTTCGAAGGGACCATAGACGTAACCTACGCCGTGGCCGTTGTCGAAGATGGCTTGCTCGACCTGCTCCGTAACGTCCTTCCGGCCCATCCAAGTGCTGTCGTAACGCTGGTCGGAGTTGGCATTGACGAAGTTGACCACATTATCGGTGGCGGTGAAGTCGTCCTTCAGGTCTTGCACGAACTTCAAGGCATCCTGGCGGTCTTCCAACGACGGCTTGATTTCGAACACGACGTATTCGATGTCGCGTCTTTCTTCCGTCTCGTAGCGATACTTGTTCTCCTCGTAGTAGGCCTTGTTGTCGGCATCGGTGACGACCACCGTCGAGTCGGGGATGTTGGTGTAGCGCAAGGCGATGATGTCAGCCGAAGCCTTCATGTTCTTGTTCTGGTAGTATTTCTCGGCCAAAGGCGTGGGCAGGAAGAACGAAGCCTTCACGAGGTTGTCGAACTTGGTCTCCAAACGGTTCTGCTTCAAGGCTTTCTCGAAATCGAGCCAGCGGTCGTAATACTCGGCCGGAAGCTGGTCCAAGTTCTGGAGATAGTTCAGCACGTTCTCTTTGCTGAAGGTGCCGTCGGGGTTGCTGAAGCTCTGCACAATCCAGGGGTGCGGGTTGTCGCCCACCATCTGGTCGTAGAGTTCCTCGGAAGTGACGCCGATGCCTGCAGCCTCGTATTCCTTGGTCATGATGTTGTCCTTAATCATCTCTTCCAGCGTGTTGTTGTAGATGCTGTAGGTTTCGGCTGAAGAGAGGTTGTTGTTGTTCGTCGAAGACTTTCTGCTTTCAAGATTCTTGTCCTTGAGCTGCTCAAATTCCCTCACGGAAATCTTGTCGCCATCCACCACGGCCACCGAAGGGCCTGTGTTCGACCGCTGACTTTGGAAAAGGTCTTGCAAGACGAATGCTAACAATGCAATACCGATGATTGCGATTAACAATCCGGAATGTCTTCTGATTTTTTCAATTGCTGCCATAATACAAATACTCTATTTTTTATACTATTAAACTTCGATTTTGAGCGTGCAAATTTAGTAAAGATTTCAAATCGCGTGATTAAATGTTTGATTTTTATTTTTCAAAAAACGGCAATTCTTGTTTTTGCCAAAAGCAACTGTCACGAAATCAGTTATTTATCAACCACCTCCAATTCCACTTCATCCAATTTCATGTCGGAGGCTTTCAGTATCTTGACCCGATATTTGCCGATATTCAGCTCCTCGCCCTGTTTCGGGATGCTCTCGCAATAGTGGAGAATCATGCCGGCCAAGGTCTCGTAGTCGTCGCTGACGGGCAGGTCGAGCTTGTAGATGTCGTTCAGGTAGTCGATCTCCAAGCGGGCCGAAAAGACGAAGGTGTTGTCGTCGATCACCCGCTCCACTTCCTCTTCCACGTCGTATTCGTCGTCGATTTCGCCAAAGATCTCCTCCACCACGTCTTCCATGGTGACGATGCCAGCCGTGCCGCCAAATTCGTCGACGACGGCGGCCACGCCTTGGTGTTTCTGGATGAAATGCTTCAGCAGGCGGTCGGCGGTGTAGGTCTCGGGGAAGAAGTCGATGGGGCGCATGAGGTCGTTCACCGTCGCCTCGCGATGCTCGGCGATGGCACGCACCACGTCGTTGAGGTGTACATAGCCCACGATGTCGTCGATGCTCTCGCCCGTCACGATGAGCTTGCTGTGCTTGGTTTCCTCGAAGCGTGCCTTCACCGTCGCGATGTCGTCGCCCGTCTTGACCGACTCTATCTCGTTGCGGGGTCCCATGCACTCGCGGAGCTTCACCGAGCGAAACTCCATCACGTTCTGGAAAAGCTGTATCTCCTGCTGCATGTCCTCGTCGGCCTCTTCCGCGTCGGCATATTCGGCGATGAAGTCGTTGAGGTCGACGGTGCTGAACTTGTATTCCTGCCGGTCCACCTTCAGGCGCAGCACATGGCGGATGATGAACTCCGAGATGCCGGTGTAAACCAAAATCAACGGATAGAGCAGGCAATAGCAAACCAAGGTCGGGAGGGCGAAAAACGACAGGATGGCGTTGGGATTGATGCGAAACAGCATCTTGGGCAGAAACTCGCCCACCAGCAATACGAGCAGCGTGGAAAGAACGGTCTTCACCAAGAGGATCGTGAAGTCGCTGGAAAGCGAAACGGCTTGCAGCCAACGCACGACGGGCGCGTCCAAGATCTGCGACATGCTCATGCCGTAGATGATGAGCGCGATGTTGTTGCCAAGCAGCAACGAGGTGATGAAGCGCGACTGGTTCTTGTAGAATAGGCTGATGATGCGCGACGGGAAGGTGTTTTTCGTCAACTCCACCTCAAGTTGCAGGCGGTTGATGCTGTTGAAGGCAATCTCCAAGCCCGAGCAAAGGGCCGAGAAAAACAGGGTTATCGCTACTACAATCCAACTGTCCATGGCTCATTCCTCCTCGTCAACGTCGAGCAGGGCGCTGCCCGAATACATGGTGTATTCCGAAAAATCCTCCTTCGCCACGAGGCTGTCGGCCTCGATTTGCTTGTCGGGGGTGACGATGCGCACATGCGAGCGGGTGTAGATCGTCTTTTGGTCCTGATACCAGAAGAACTTGTCGGAAAACATGGTCTCGTCGCTGCTGAAGTTCTTGACGATCACGTTGCCGGCGGCTTCAATGAGGTGGATCTTGCCGTAGCTCTTGCCATAGTCGGCATGAAGCTCGGTGGTCTTGTTTCCATGGTCGAACATGAACACGTCGAAGCCGAGCGGAAACTCCATGATGTCGTCGTCGGTCTCCATGCGCACCAAGCGCGGGGCGCGGAGTTCGAGGTTGACCCTGCCTGAGTCGCTGCGATAGAAAACCACGCTGTCGGCGATGATGCCCGACAGCGTGTCGTCAGACCCCATCTCCATGACCACGGCATCGGGGTTTGAACACGAAAACAACATCACAGCCACGAAGGCTGTGATGTTGAGTGCAAGTCCTATTTTCAGTAGGCGTTTCAATTATTTCTTCGCTCTGATGGTCGTCGTTTCACCGATCCAGCCACCCACGTTGTAGCTTTGTCCCTCGCTGTAGTCGTTGAAGAAGATGGTCTCCATCGACGGGAAGGCGGCGGTGTAGGCGCGGATGAGGGCGTTGGCTCTCTCGGAGCAAGAGGGGTCGATGGCCTTGGCCTTCTGGCACTTGTCGACGGCGGCCCAGTAGACGGCCTTGCTGTCGATGTCGCCGCTGAACTGCTTGGCGCTTTCGGCGTAGAGCATGGCGATCAGGAGGTAAGGCTCGCCATTGGTCGGGTCAACCTGTGCGGCTCTCCTGAAGATGTCGCGAGCGCGTGAGAGGCTGCCCATGTTCTGGTAGCACATGCCCAAGTTGCGGTAGGCACGATACTTACGGTCGTTGTTGTCGGTCTTGGTGGCCTGGTCGAAGAAGGTGGCGGCGTCGCTCCACTTCCTATCCTTGAAGAACTTGATGCCCAAGCTGTAGGAAGCCTCGGGGCTGGGTTCCAGCTCGTTGAGCTTGACAGCGGCATCGAGGAAGAGCTTCGAGTCGGTGCAGTCCTTCTTGTCGAGGATGGTGGTGATGCGCTTGAGCAGCGTCACGTCGTCGGGCGTCTCGGCCATCTTGGCGGCAAACACCTTGATCAGGTCTTCGCACGAGGCATAGGGCTGGAACAGGTTGTCCAAGTTGCTCTTCACGCCTTTGTTGATGTTGATGGTCTTCTCGTTCTTTTCCAATTGCTTGTCGAAGCCGGCCACGGCATCAGCGTCGCCTGCCGCCTCGGCGTCTTCCTTGGCCTGCACCAACTGGGCCTCGGTCTCGGCCAACGCGCTGATGTTGTTGTCGACCACTTCCGAAAGCTCCTGATACACGTTGATGATGGTCATCTTCTCGGCCTTCTCGTTGTTCACCATGTCGATGGTGGCCTTGAAGTAGGCGTCGATGTAGGCGCCTTGCAGCTGCGAGGCATCGAGGGCGACGGCATCGCGCAGCACGTTGTAGGCTTCTTCGTAGCGGTTCTTGTTGTAGGTGTAGATGAGGAGGCCTTTCCTACCCATGATGCTGGCCACTTGCGAGGCACCCGTCTTGGGGTCGATGGAGAAATACCTTGCGCGGCTGTCCATCAACATGCAGAGCGTGTCGATGTAGGCATCCTTCTGGGCAGGGTTGGTGCGGATGAAGTACTCCATGATCTTCTCGCCGTTGGTGTAGACGTACTGGCTGGAACGGGGGCAGTTGAGGAAAACCTCTCTCCAAGCCGCCACCATCTCCATGCTGATGGATTCGGGAGCATACTTGGCTGCCTCCCATTGCTTGAAGTACTCGCGATAGGTCGACAGGTTGGTGACGCATGCCACGCTGTCTGCTCCATACTTCGACTCCGTTGCCTCTTGGGCCTTGACGCTCATTGCCATCCCGATCATGGCGGCAATCAGCACGATTCTCTTAGTTTTCATTTTACGCTTATTTTAATTGTTTGACTTGTTTGTTCCTTGTCCAAATATCATTCCAAAATCATCGCGCGGGCGCAATCATCTGTATTTCCGTTTCATGAACCAATGCTCAAACACCGAAACGCCGACGTTCATGCGGATGTAGCGTTCTTGGATGAGGTTGGCCTCGCGTGTGCCGTATTGCCCCACTTCGAGGGCCATGTTCACCCGCGAAAGGGTCTTGGGCAGCGGGAAGGCGACGCCCGCCGTGATGCCCACCTTATTAATATTATGGTCGTTGAGCCGCAGGCAGCCGTGTTCGTAGAAGCCACCGAAACGGTACGACGCGCGTGAGAAATAGCCCGACACGGAGGTGTGGCGCGGGATGAACTCGGCACCCACGGCCACGTTCCACGAGTCGTGCATGGTCTCGGTGACACCTTCGCGGGCAAACTTCGACCATTGCGTCCAGTTGAAGTCGGCACCGATGCTCCAGCGGTCGTTCTTCTGCAGGCCGATGCCGAAGCCGAAGCCTTGCGGCATCGACGTCTTGGTTGAATAGGTCGAATTGAAGACGGTGTCGATGATGTATTCTATCTCGGTGTCGATATCCTCTTCGATGGAGCGGACAAACAGGGTCTGCGTGCCTCGCAGGTTGACCTTCTGGGTATAGGTGAGGCCGAGGCTCAGGCTCATGTCGCCGCCAAGGTCGGTGTTGTAGAGCAGGCCGTAGTCGAACATGAACGATCTGACCATCAAGTCGTTGCTACGTCGCGAGCCGATGTAATAGGTGGAGTCGGGGAAATAGAGCGTCGTCTCGGTCTGCGTGTTGCCAAACACATAATAGGCGTTGGCGCCGAGCGCGAAATGCTTGCCGATCTTGAAGGCCGTACCCACGAAGGCTTGGTTGAGTCCGCCCGAGCCTTTGAAGCGGGTCGTGTAGCTGCCCACGCCCTCGTCGTAGCCGTCGACGAGCATGGTATAGCCTGAGGTGCTGTAGGGCTGCACGCCGAGGGCCATCTTCCACCACGACGTGAGGCCGAAGGCCATCGAAACGTAGTCGAACGAGGCATTGGCCGAGCGTTCCGACAGGTTGGAGGTGCTGAAGGTGGACGACTTGAAGTAGATGCCAGCGTCGAAGAGGAAGGCCAAGGAGTCGATTTTGGCGTAGGAGGCTGGATTCTCCACATTAATCATGCCGATGCCGTACATGGCGTTGGCCACGCCACCCATGCCTTTCAGCCTGACATTCATCGACTTGTCTCTCACTTGCCCCACCCCAAAGAGGGAATAAGGCGAGTCCACGTCGGCCTGCGCCCGGGCGTCGAGGCCGAGCCAAGCCAACAGTGCAACCACGCAAATGCTTTTCAGTAAAGATGTTCTCATATCCATGAAATCTATGGCACGCCCAATTTGAGCGTGCAAATATCCGATTTTTTAACTCCAAAGACAAATTTTTATTGCATCAATTGTAGTGCGTGTTTTGCAATCATTTGAATATCAACAAGAAATAATTTCAAAGGCAAAAAAAATCTTCTTTTTGCTGAAATTTCCTTGCCGATACCGAAAAAAGTCGTACCTTTGCAGCGCAAAAAACGGAGGTACCGTAGCTCAGTTGGTAGAGCAGAGGACTGAAAATCCTCGTGTCACTGGTTCGATTCCCGTCGGTACCACGAAAGAAAAAGCCGGACAAATGTTCGGCTTTTTTTGTTTGTGACACGACTACCATGCTTATAGCAGCCCAATACGCACAAAAAAAAACGCCTCCTTTTGAGAGGCGCTTTTTGTTTGGTTTGATGTATTCCTATGATTAATCGATACCGGCAAGCGACAAGCCTTTGTTCACGCCAGCCTTGATGCCATAGTGGAGGTTATTGTTCCCAGTGTAATCGAACACATAAGGCTCAGCATTACCTAAAACATACACCTTTACCTTGAAACCATATTTCAAAGCACCCGGACGCAAGCCGATGAAGAAGTGGGTCTCAGAGGTTTCGTTCAATTTAACGCCTTCGCCGCAGTCAAGGGTGATGGTATTGCCTTCGCCTTGGGTCGTGTAGCCCAAAGTATTGGCATATTCAGCCCAAGCCGTTCCGAAGGCAGCGTTATACGGGTCGTCGGAGGCAATGAATTGATTCTGCAAAGTGGTGAACGTATTCATGTTCACTTCATGCAGTTTCATTCCAACCGTGCCGCTCAAGTTGAATCTGGCATCTTCAACCACGATACTGGTCACCGAACCCGCACCTGTCAACTTCAGCCTCAAGTTGCCGAAGATGTGCTTTAAGGTAAAGGTGCCTCCCAATTTGGAGAGGTTGCAAGCCAAAGCCATCGATTCAGGGTCGACCGTGACATTGTCATCAATAACCGTGTAAGTTTGGGTTGCGCTCACATTAAAGTATTGGTAGTTGCCGCTTTCCTTATCCCAATTGCCAAGTTTGGAAACGGGATAGAACACAAAGTAACCGTCTTTCTTGGCCGAAAGCTTGTCGCCCGAGGCATAAGTGAAGGATGCCAAAGTCTGCCCCTCGGCACTTGCCGTGGTTTGATAGATAGCCATCTCGGAATTGGCAGGCGTTACTGCATCAAGGTTATAGATGGCAACTTGGTCGTTGGCGTTCCACTTGAACTTGTTGACAGTAAAATCCACATATGCCCTGCCATCCACTTCGTCCTCAAACTGAGGAAGACCGATGGTATAGCCTTTCGAATCGTCGTCTTTCTTGCACGAACCCATCAAGAATGCCAAAGCACCCAATGCACAGACCGCGAAGAACAATTTGCTCGTCTTTTTCATCTTTTTTTCTTTTTATTTCAGTTTAACTTATTTCATGAAAGTTAGGTTACTGTTCCTCACCTCCATAGCCTTCACCACCACCGGCTGTAGGACTCTCCATCAGGACGCTGGTCATTTGCATTTCGATCACTTCAGCCTTGGGGGCTTCGTACATTTTGTTCATC
>CALFIT010000260.1 GCA_937877465.1 uncultured Bacteroidales bacterium
GAAACACAGAGGAATCTTTGTTTCGTTTCGGAATGACCTTATCTCATTGATGATATTCAGCGTATTGGGTTTCATCAAGATAAACGACGGGTTGGAGCACATCATCAAGGCATGGAGCTGGAGTGCTTCGGACTCGGTTATATTAATAAAGGTGTCCAAGTCGCCCGATTTCAGTGCGGGAAGCAGGTTCTTGATGTTTTCGTTGGCCTGCGCATAACGCGCTGAGGCGTAGGGATTTCCCTCCATCAAGGCGTGACCCGCGCGGCTCGAAACGGATTTGGTCTCGCTACTGACAATCAAAATGCTGTCGTGATAAGTCTTGAAAACGGGATGGATGACGTTTTCGAGCGAAACGGCATATTCGTCGGAACTGCCTTCGTAGGCCTCCGTATGGCCCCAAAGCGCCATCTTCGGGAACACCGACCGCGCCGCGCTACCCGAGGCCAATCGTGAGAAATAGGAGGCTTTTTGAAAATCAAATTTTTTGCTAACAATTTGATTTTCAATCTCTAATAAACACATTACGAACGCGCTCATCGAAGAGGCCGAAGACGCAATCCCCGAGGAGTGTGGGAAGGTGTTGCGACTCTCGACCTTCAGGTTCAGTTGGTTGATGAACGGGAAAAACGCTTGGTTGTCCATTAAAAACTTCTCGATTTTCGCGCCGAAAGCTGAGTTTTCCTTGCCTTCGAAAAAGAACTGGAAACCAAAATGTTCCGATTTCTCAAAACTGATGAATGTCTCGGAGCGACATTCCGACAATGTAAAGCTAATCGACGGGTTTTGTGGGAGTTGTTTTCCTTTCTTGCCCCAATATTTCACCAGGGCAATGTTAGACGGGCATTGCCAGCCCACGCGACCCCGAAAGTCGCTCGGCACTTCGCCTCTGAAGGCTTCGTTCAACCAAATGTTTTCCATTTCCGTTGTTTTCATGCCGCGAAGATAAGAAAACTATTCACAACACCATATCGCGATACCCGAAAACCACCTCCAAGCCTTGCTTTTTGAAGTAGTCTCTCACTTGATTTTCAGTCCATTCCGTGGCCGCCAAAACGAAGTCGCCACCCCACGCGCCGAGCGATTTCAGCGTACCGCTGAAGTCGGGGAAGCGTTTTTGTACAGGTGTTTGCCCGATGCAACGGCTGATGATGCGCTCGTGGCATTGCATCAGCAGGCAAAACTCGTCCAACGTCTGGCATTGGGGCATAGCCTTGCTGATTTCCGAAATGGCTTCTATATCTTTCTGTAAATCAGATGGTTTTGTCTTCTCCAAAAACGCCTTGACTTCTTTCGACGAGCTTTGTTTTTGGCCTTGATAGACGAAAAACAGGCGGTCGGCGAAACATGGTTGAAAGTCGATGAATTCAACTCTTGGTGTCGGTTCTGACGGTCGCTTTGCGTCATTGCGAGGAACGAAGCAATCCAGACGAGCCGAGTTTCCGTCAATCAGTTGATAATAAATCGGTCCTTCTGCCGTGGCGCAGGCGAGGTCGTAGCCCGAGCCGCCGAAGGTGAGTTTCAGCAGGTCGTAAGGATTGACATTTGCCCATTTAGCAAGGTTGGCAATCAAGGTGGAGCTGCTGCCGAGGCCCCATTCAGGGTCGAAGTCGAGATGGGTGGTGAATTTTAGGTCGTTCCTTTCAAAGGCGTTGGGATTCAGTTGTTTGACAGCTTCCAAGATACGAATTAATCCGAAGGTTTTTTCAGGACTGTCGGTGGAGAAATTCTCGAAGAAATCGCGCTGTAGAGTCGCCGAAAACCATTTCCTTTCGGGACGATAAGCTTCCCATCGGAGGATGCCTTTGTTGGTCTCAAGTGATTTTACTTCAAGGCTTTGACCTAATTTCAGCGGCAAGGCCAAGGCCAAGGCCCCTTTCAGGACGAGGTATTCGCCGGTGAGGAGGAATTTGCCGTGTGCCGTATATAGGACATTCATTTGCTGTCTGATCGAATAATGATGGCAAAGTTATGGTTTTTTTGTCATTTGGCATGGCAATTTCTGGAATTTGTGCTAACTTTGCGCCGTAATTCAAAAGCGACACGATATGAACGGGACGATTCCAACAGCAGTGCAGTTCGACACTTTCACGTTGACGGTGCCGAAAGACGAGGTGTCTTTTTTCAAGAAGATGGCCAAGAAAATGGGTTGGAGCATTGAGCGGAAAACCAAGCCCAAGGCGAGGCTTTACGACCCTGAGACCGGCGAATACCTCAACGACGAGACGATGAAGACGATTGAGGACACCATGAACGGGAAAGGCTTGATCAAGTTTGACTCTTACGAGGATTTTAAAGAATGGGTTAAGGCGTTGTGATTATGGCAAGATTCCAGATCGTTCCAACGGGTCAATTCAGGAAAGACTTGAAATTGGCCAAAAAAAGAGGGCTTGCGATGGATGATTTTTTTGCCGTAACTGACTTGTTGGAAGCAGGCAAGCCTCTACCCGAAAAATGCAGAAACCATCAGCTGCATGGCCAATATGAAGGCTGTTGGGAATGTCACATCAATCCTGACTGGCTGCTGATTTACATCAAGGACACGGAAATCCGAATCGTCTCCCTCCAACGGACGGGAACACATTCCGATTTGTTTGGCAAGAACAGGAAATAGGGAGGCTTATTTTCTTAGCCCTTCCAAAAACTTCTCCACTGCCGCAAACGACACCGTCTTGTCTTTGAAATACTCGTGCGCTTGGCGTTTCTGCTCCTCGGTGGCGTTGAGTTGGTTGAGGATGTTGTTCAAGTGCATCTTCATGTGACCGGCTTGGATGCCTTTGGTGGTCAGCGAGCGCACAGCCGAGAAGTTGTTGGCCAAGCCCATGGTTGCGGCTATGGTCATCAACTCTGGTGCGGTGGGGTTGCCCAAAAGTTCCAACGTCTTCTTGGCCAAAGGATGCAGGCTGGTCAAGCCACCCACGGTGCCCAAGGCCATCGGCACCTCCAATTCAAAGTGGAAAACGCCGTCTTCAATCGTCACCGACGACAGGCTCTCATATCTTCCGTTGCGCGAGGCGAAGGTGTGGCCCGCCGCTTCCACGGCGCGGAAGTCGTTGCCCGTGGCGATGACCACCGCATCGATGCCGTTGTAGATGCCTTTGTTGTGCGTCGTGGCGCGGTCCACGTCGATGTGGGCGATGTCGACGGCTTTCTTGAATTTCTTGGCGTACTCGGCTCCCGAGAGGTTCTCGTCGATGCCATCTAATTGTTCCACGGGACATTCCACCCAAACCCGCACGCGACAGTCGGGCGTGTTGTTCGACAGGATGGTCATGATGATTTCCACCTTGCGTTGCTCCTTGGGCAGGTCGGATTGCTCGGCGAAGAAGTCCTGGAGGCTGTGTCCGAATTGTTCCAACACGGAGTTGATGAAGTTGGCACCCATCGCATCGCCGGTGTCAAACTCGACCCTAATCTGATAATAGTCAGGGATTTGTGCTGTGTAGTCGATGAGGCGCATCCCGAGGATGCCACCGCCGCGCTTGCGCATCTTCTCGGTCATGCCGTCGGTGTCGGCCAAGAGGCGTTGCTCGATTTCGGGGAATAGCGCAAACAGTTGTTCCTTGTCGCCGCTCCAGCCGAAATGCACCTGCCCGACCTTGCGCACGTCGACGACCTCGGCATGAAAGCCGCCTCTTTCGCCCCAGAACTTGGCCGCCGCCGAAGCCGCAGCCACCACCGAGCTTTCCTCGATGACCATCGGCACGATGTAGTTCTTGCCGTTGATGTTCACGTTGGGCGAAATGCCGTAGGGGATGAAGAAATTGGTGATGGTATTCTCGCTGAACTCGTCGAAGAGCTGTTGTTTCTTCGCGTCGGCATGCCAATAGCTTTTCAGCAGGCGTACGACTTCCCCGGGGTTCTCGAAGTAGTTGGCAATCAGCTTCAGCTTCTCCTCCTTCGGAAGTTTCGAAAAGCCTTTCTTTATGCGTTCGCGAGTGTCCATGTGTTATCTTACCATTCCTCTTCTTCGATGACCTTTTCAGGTACCAGGCTTTCCTCAAACTTCTGTCCCCAGTCGTTGGCGAAAGCGGCAATCTGTTGCAGATAGCTGTCCCAAACAGGTTGATACAGAGGGTTTTCCTTGTTCATCCATTCCTCGCAGCCGTGCTTCGATTGGGTCTTCTGCATGAAATCGGTGAGGGTGTAGCGCACGCGACCTTCGCGCACCTCGATGGTGAAACGGTAGGTGATCCAAGGCCATTTCGACTTCACGGGGTCGCCGTTGTCGAGCTGGAACTGGTGCATGCCTTTCATCGTGCGCCCGTCGTTCTGCTGCACGATGGTGGCGGGACTCCTGTAATAGCTGTTCATAAAGCCGCTATAGATTCGATTAAACACTTCATCCTCAGTGCCTTCTGTTGGGATGACCTTGCGGAAGCAGATTTTTTCCGTCTTGGGGTCGATGGGCATGGTGGATTGGGCAAAGGTGACGGTCGCGAAAAGGAGTGCGATGATGAATAATGCAGTTTTTTTCATTTCGATTTTTTTAATTTGGTTACAAAATTAGTAATAATTCGTGTTGCTTCGGCGCAACGGGGACGAAAATAGCAAATTTCAGGCCAAAACTATAACGGAATAAGTTCTGAGTCTTCCGAACAATTCACTTGGATTTGCGGATGGCCCTTATAATATAAGGTGGAGGCTTCTTTCAGCGTGCCGTCAAGGGTGGCCTCGACCCATACCGTGGCTTCGGAGGCGTCCGACAACTCAACATGCATCTCGCCAACTCGGGTCTCGACCATGTTCAGCATGCTGCCGTCGCGCCCCTTGATGGTGGCCACAGCCGTCATGCCTCCTTTGTTGACGAAACGCGAGGCTTCTTCCAACTCGACCTCCAATTGCTCGACGGCCTCAATGCGTCCGTTGAATTGTGAGGCTTCCTCTAATGTGGCTGTGCAACGACTGCCGGCAAACCGAAAACCGGTCAGCAAGGAAGCGTTTTCCATCTTGACGATGCAGCCCTCGCCCGAAAAGACCAAACCGTTGCAGACAGAGGCATCGCTCAGGTCGATTTCGAGGCCTTGTCCGCCGAAGTCGCCGCTGCATTGCACCGTGGCGGCATCGGAGGCTTCCAGTTGCTCCAATTGCGCGGTGTGGATGGTGGCGCGAAAGGCGGAGTTGATGGCCGGATAGACCTTACCTGTGAAGCCGATTTCGAGTTGGTTGCCGGTCATTTTTGCCTTGACATAGCTTTCCAAATAGGCGGAATATTCCAATTCTACAAATGTGTTGATGGAATCGAACACCACTGTCACCTGCCATGCATCGCCAACCGTGATTTGCCGGATGTCGGCGTTCTCAAAAAGCGTTTTCTGTGTCAGGGTCATATCGACGTCTTTGTTGCACGAGGCGGCAAAAATCATGGCCGCGCAAAGGATGAATATGGATTTTAATGTTTTCATATTTGGTGTGTTTTTCGTCGCTTTGCGTCATTGCGAGGAACGAAGCAATCCAGAAAATAAGTTTTTGCTCTGGATTGCTTCACTGCGTTCGCAATGACGCGAAACGTGTCAGTTATGCTACTTAAACGACATTGTTGCTGAATTATTATTGGTGATGGTAAGGTTCGCCCTTCAGGATGGTGAAGGCACGGTAGAGCTGTTCGACGAAGATGAGCCGCACCATCTGGTGGCTGAAGGTCATGGGCGAGAGCGACACCTTGGCGTTGGCGCGGTCGTACACCTCTTGCGCGAAGCCGTAGGGCCCGCCGATGACGAACACCGTGCGCTTGCTGCCCGAAGTCATCTGTCGCTCAAGGCTTTCGGCGAAATTTACGGAGGTAAGCTGTTTGCCGTTCTCGTCCAAGAGGATGACATGGTCGGAGGGTTGCAACTGACTCAAAATCAGGAAACTCTCGGCTTTCTTTTGTTGTTCCTCGCTGAGGGTCTTGCGTTTGCGGGGGTCTGGGATTTCCTTCATCTCGAAAGAGGCATAATGCCCGATGCGGCCCACGTATTTCTTGATGCCGGTAGCTAAGTATTCCTCGTCGGTTTTCCCTATAACCAAAAGTAGTATCTTCATTTTTTTCGTCACAAAACCGACAAAACTGTCAAAACTTTACTTTTTGGTAGGGAAAGCGGCCAACCGGCTCGCTTTCTGGCGGCAACCCGGTTGGGTGCCGCCCACCTTTAAAATGTGGTTTTGTAGGTTTTGTATGTTTTGTGATATTATTATAACTTTATGTTTTCTAATAGTTTATAAGCTTTATTACGGTCTTGTTCCAATTGGTTTTTCAACTCATCAAGTCCGTTGAATTTCTCCTCGTCGCGGATGCGGTCGATGAAGCTGACGCGGATTTCCTTGCCGTAGAGGTCGCCGTCGAAGCCGAACAGGTTGACCTCGATGATGGGTTGGTCTTTGCTGCGGTCGCCGATGGTGGGCCGGTGCCCGATGTTGGCCATGGCCTTGTAGCGTTGGCCTTCGTAGTCGACGAGGCAGGCATACACGCCGCCGTTGAGGAGCATGTATTCCTTGGGCAGTTCGAGGTTGGCGGTGGGGAAGCCGATGGTGCGCCCTATCTCGTTGCCTCTGACCACCTCGGCGGAGATGGAGTAGGCGTAGCCAAGCAGCCGGTTTGCGCTTTTCACGTTGCCCACGGCCAAGGCGTTGCGGATCTTCGTGGAGCTGATGGCGATGTTTTCAACGTCTTGTGCGGCAATGCGTTCCACCTTGAAGCCGTATTTCCTCTTCAGGTCGTTGAGCAGGTCGAAGTCGCCCATGCGGTTCTTGCCGAAATGGTGGTCGTAGCCCACGACGATGTACTCAGGCTTGATGTTGTCGATGATGTAGTCCTTGATGAACACCTCGGAGGGCGTGCGCGAAAACTCCTTGGTGAAGTTGATGATGACCACGTTGTCGATGCCGAATGCCTCGAATCGCTCCAATTTCTCCTCGGGCGTACAGAGGAAACGCAGGTTGGAGCTGTCGATGTTGAGCACCTGACGCGGATGGGGCTGGAAGGTGACCACAACGGTTTGTCCGCCAATGTCTTGCGCCAATTCCTTCATCTTCTTGAAGATGGCTTGGTGGCCGAGGTGTACGCCATCGAAGGTGCCGATGGTGACCACGGCGTGGGGGATGTGGCGGGTTGCTATGATGTTTCTGAAAATATTCATTGATTAAAATACTGTTGGATAATATGTTGTGCTATCTGCACCGCGTTGGTGGCTGCGCCCTTGCGGATGTTGTCGCTGACAATCCAGAGGTTCAGGCCGTTTTCAATGCTGAAGTCGCGGCGGATGCGGCCCACGAAGACCTCGTCACGGTCGTAGGCGGTGATGGCCATGGGATAGAGGTTGGCCGTCGGGTCGTCTTGCACGATGATGCCGGGCGTGGCTTCAAGCACCTTGCGTACTTCCTCGATGTCGAAAGGCCGTTCCGTCTCCACGTTGACGGCCTCACTGTGGCCACCCGTGACAGGTACGCGGCAGGCCGTGGCGGTGATGGCTATCTTATTGTCGCGCAGGATTTTGTGCGTTTCGTTCACCAATTTCTCTTCCTCGGTGGTGTAGCCGTTGTCGCCGAAATCGCCTGCATGGGGGAGGACGTTGCGGTAGATCTGATACGGATAGGCGGGTTTTAGTTTAGAGTTTAGAGTTGAGAGTTTAGAGTTTGGAGTTGGCAGTTGGCAGTTATCAGTTGGCAGTTGCCGCTTTGCGTCATTGCGAGGAACGAGGCAATCCAGATTTTGAGCGTTTTTTGCTTCTTCGTTGTTCAATTGATTAATCCCCTTCAGTCCGCTGCCGCTCACGCTTTGGTAGGTGCTGACGACGATGCGTTTGATGCCGAAGGCTTTATGGATCGGTGCCAAGGCCATCACCATCTGGATGGTGGAGCAGTTGGGGTTGGCGATGATGTGGGTGTCGTTGGTGATCGTGTCGGCGTTGATTTCGGGGACGACCAAAGGCACGTCTTTCTCCATGCGCCAGGCCGAGCTGTTGTCGACGACGAAAGTGCCTTGCTGGGCAAACCTCGGCGCGTATTGCCTTGATGCCGCCGCGCCTGCCGAGAAGATGGCGATGTCGGGCCGGGCAGCGATGGCCTCGTCCACGCTGACCACCTTGTGGGTTTTGCCTTGGAAAACGATTTCCTTACCCACGGAACGTTCCGAGGCGGCCACAATCAATTCGTCTATCGGAACCCGTTGTTCGTCAAGCACTTGAAGCATTTTCGAGCCGACCAATCCGGTGGCTCCCACCACTGCGATTTTCATTTTTCCCTCCTTACGATATCAAACCGCAAAAATAGGAAAAAAGTGGGAAGTGGACGGTTTTCTTTCTTACCTTTGCAAAATCAAACTAAACGACTGATGTTTCAAGAAATCGAACGAAAGTTTTTGGTCAACGGCGACTTCAAGGCGGAGGCGTTCCAAGCCACCGACATCATCCAAGGCTATCTGAGCCACGGGCCTACGGTGCGCGTCCGCGTGAGGGGCGACCAAGGCTACCTCACCATCAAAGGGCCTGTCGGGGCGACGGGCTTGTCGCGCTTCGAGTGGGAGAAGGAAATCACGAAGGATGAGGCACTTGCGCTGCTCCAGTTGGCCGAGCCAGGCCGCATCGAGAAGACGCGCTATCTCGTGAAAAACACCGACGGCATCCACACTTGGGAAGTCGACGAGTTCCACGGCGACAACGAAGGCCTCGTCATGGCCGAAATCGAACTCCATTCGGAAGCCGACACCTTCGACAAGCCCGCTTGGATTGGCGAAGAAGTCACCGGCGACAAGCGCTATTACAACTCCTACCTGATGAAACACCCTCTCCTAAAACCGCTAACGCCATGAAAAAAACGCTCTTGCTCTTGCTTCTGCTGCCCCTTTCGCTGCTCGCCCAAGTCACCGACGACTTCTCCGACGGCGACTTCACCCAAAACCCCGCTTGGTCGGGAACGGCGGAACAATATGTCGTCAACACCAACAAGCAGTTGCAACTCAACGCGGAAAGCGAGGGTACGGCCTATCTCTCCCTGCCCATCACCGAGTATGAGTCGATGGAATGGCAGTTTTGGATTCGCGAGGCCTTTGCCCCGTCGGGAAACAACTATTCCGATGTTTGGCTCAGTGCTGATAATGCTGATTTGCAAAACGTTACCCAAGGCTATTTCCTCCGTTTCGGTGAAGGCGGCAGCAACGATGCCGTCACCTTGTTCCGCAAGGATGCCGAAGGACAACAACAAATCTGTCGCGGCACCGAAGGGGCCATCAATGCCTCGTTTGCGGTTTTTGTCAAAGTGACTTGCGACCGCGAAGGCAACTGGATGCTCCAGACTTGTTACGACAATTCCGGAGTTTATCTCATTGAGGCACAATGCGTTGATGACACTTACGGACATGGCGGACATTTCGGGTTTTGGTCCAAGTTCACTTCGAGCAACGCCAAGAAGTTCTATTTCGATGACATCTATGTCGGGCCGCGTATCATCGACCATGAGCCGCCCCAACTCCTGACTTGCGAGGTGATTGACTTGACGCACTTACAGCTTTCATTCAACGAGGCGCTCGACGAATCATCGGCGTTGAACCGCGACAATTATTCCATCGACAATGGCCTCGGCCATCCCGCTTCGGTCGGTTTCGGCGACAATCTGGCGCAAGTCGTCCTTGAATTGGAACGCGAAATCGGCAACGGCATCAACTACACCTTGACCGTCAGCGGTATCAAAGACCTGTGGAACAACACGATGGAGCCGACCACCAAGACCTTCTCGATTTACGAGGCCTCGGAATACGACATCGTCATCAACGAGATTATGGCCGACCCCAATCCCGTGGTAGGTCTGCCCGAATGGGAGTATGTGGAGCTTTACAACACCACGGAGTTCGGCATCGACCTGAAAGACTGGCAGATACAAATCGGAAGCAACGACAACACCTTTGAGAGCTACGTCTTGCCTCCGCACGGTTATGTCATTTTGTGCCACAACGACGCCTTGCCCGAGTTGCGGCCCTACGGCGACTGTATCGGCTTCAGCAGCTTCTCGGTGGGCAACACCTCTTCGGCGATGTACCTCTACAGCAAGGCTGGACGGCTGATTTCGCGCGTCAACTTCAGCAACACATGGTACCACGACCCCGACAAGGACAACGGCGGCTGGTCGGTGGAGCAAATCGACCCGATGAACCCCTGCGCAGGCGCGGCCAACTGGACGGCTTCCGTGGATGCCTCGGGCGGCACGCCAGGGCGCATTAATTCGGTGGATGGCGTGAACGACGTCCAGCCCAAGGTGGAGCGCGTCAGCATGTTCTCCAACTACATCGTACAGCTTTGGTTCGACCAGCAGATGGATGCCGCCACACTCACCGATGTGCAAAACTACCTCGTGGAAGAGTTGGGCGAACATCCCCAACAGGCCAACTTCAACCCGATGGACGCCACCTTCGTGGAACTCATTTTCGACCACGGCTTTGAGGAGGGCGTGGTCTATACCCTGATTATTAATGGTGTGACCAACTGCGTGGGCACGACCATTGCGCCTGAAACCCGTGTGCAGTTCGGCATCCCCAACGACATCGCCGAAGGCGAAATCCTCATCAACGAGATCCTGTTCGACCCGATTTCGCCGGGCGTCGACTATGTGGAACTCTACAACAACACCGACAAGACCTTCGACCTCAGCACCTTGATGCTTGGCGTGATTCGCCAAGGCACCTTCCCCAATCCCGCCGACACCACCTTGAAGGAAGTCGCCGCCGACAGCCGTCTGTTCCTGCCGAAGACTTATGTCCTGCTCTCCACCAACAGCGAAATCGTGGGACAGCAATACGACTGCCCGACCGACAACTTCGTGCAGATGGCCTCGTTTCCGAGCTACGCCAACGCGGGCGGCACGGCCATCCTCATGGGCAAGGACGGCACCATGATCGACCAGATGGTTTTCGCCGAGAGTATGCATTATCCGCTGCTCAAAGTCACCAAGGGCGTGTCGCTCGAGCGCGTCAGCTTCGACCAACCCTCGATGAGTGCCGACAACTGGCATTCCGCCGCCGAAAGTGTGCATTTCGGCACGCCGGGCTACGAAAACTCGATGATGCAAAGCACCGAGCCTTCCAACGACGAAATCACCGTCAGCCCCGACGTGTTCTCGCCCGACGGCGACGGCTACGACGACGCCTGTTTCATCAACTACCGTTTCGATGAGGCGGGCTACACGATGAACATCTACATCTTCAATGTGGCCGGACAATTGGTCCGTCATTTGGCCAAAGGCGAATTGGTGGGGCAGGAGGGCAGCGTCCTCTGGAACGGGCTCGACAACAACGGCAACCGCGTCCCCGTCGGCGTTTACGTCGTCGTCACCGAGGTGTTCAACTTCGATGGAAAAGTGAAGCAGTTCAAGAATGCCGTGGTGGTAGCGACGCGATAAGTCACATGTCCATATTCGATTGTGCTACAATCTCTTTCGTGTCGGGATTGAAGGCCGTCAGGTTGCCCAAGCCGGGCTTGTCGGTCACGAAAACGCCGTTGTCCAAGGCGATGAAGTCGTAGTTTTCGTTTTGTTCGATGACCAAGTTCATGAAGCTGTAGTCGACGGGGATGTGCCCGTGGATGATCTTCTTGCCGTGGCTTTTGCCGTAGTCTACCTTGAAGCGGCGGGTCCACATCATGCTCCGCGTGTCCTCAAACGGGTCGCCGATGCTGAAGTTCATTCCGGCGTGTACCAGGATGTATTCCTCAAGTTCGATATAAGGCTCGCAGGCATTCATCCAGTCGATGTAAAGTTGCGGAATCTCGCGTGGATGCTTCACCCCGAAGCTCTCCAAAGTGGTCTTGGCGCCCACGGCTTCCCATTCCTTCTGTTCGGGATGCTTGCCGAAAAGACGTTTCTTCTGGTCGGCCTCAAAAGCCTTCACGCACATATCCTCGTGGTTGCCTTTGAGGAAATGCACATCGTATTCTTCCTCTTGCAGGTGCATCAGGTAGTCGATGACGCCCTTGCCGTCGGGTCCACGGTCGATGTAGTCGCCCAAGAAATAGAGCGGGTCGTGTTTCGTGACTTTGAGCATGTTCTCAAGCAGTGCCTTCAGGGTCTTGGCGCAGCCGTGAATGTCGGGGATGATCCAGCGTCGTGACATGGCTTCGTGAGTTAGAATAACTTATTGAGGTTCAAGGCTTCGTATTGCTTGCGAAGTTTTTTCTTAAAGGTCCAACGCACGTCGGAGATCCAGCGACGAGCCAACTCGCCATAGTCCACCAAGATGCGGTAGGAGAAAAAGAGCAGTGCGGTCCCAAGCAAAGCCCATGGCCACCGCAACTTGCAAAACATGATGATGGTGCCGGCGATGAAAACGATTGGAGAAAGCACAAATCTGACGCCATAACTGACCGTGTTGCCAAAGGCGGGGTCCTTCAACTGCTTTCTGATGATTTGCGTGGTCAACCATGTGGGCAGGTTGACGATCGCCGAAGCCGCAAAATAGGGTAGGCCCACTAATAGTATGGCCATTTTCCAGAGCGAGTTGAGCAAAGGATATTTCTTTGCCGTTGAGGTGACGGAGATTTTCTGCCGTTTGCGTTCGGCGGCAAAAGCGGTCACGCGTTCAAAGAGGTTCTTGGCTTCTTCGGGTTGTTCTTCCCTGAATCTCAATGCCTTGCTGACGGTTTCGCGGTTGCGGAGCATCTTCTTGTAAAGCCATCCGACGCGTTTTTCGTTCTTCATCTTCACGATTTCCCAGATGGCGTCGTAGTCCTCGTCGTCGGGGATATAGGTGAAGAGCTTCGAGATCTCGTCATGCAGCCGCTCTTTCATGATGTTGATGTTGACGGCTTCGTTCTCTTCCGTGGTGTTGTTCATGAATTCGGTCACGTTGATGGGCTTCCCGAAATTGATCATCGCCGTTGAGCGATAGCGGAAGTAGTCGCCGTATTCGATGGCGGTGGGGATGATGTAGACGGGCTTCTGTTCGCCGAATTGCTTGTTGGCGTCTACCGCGATATGAAACAAGCCTTTGCTCAATCGCATCAGCGAGTGTTTGGTGCGGTGCATGCCTTCAGGAAAGAGGTAGAGGTCGACATTGTCGTGGATGACGTCGACGGCTTTGTCGAGCGTGTCGTCGTTTTGGCGTACTGCCGCCACCCCGTTGCGGATGCGAAAGATGGGCAGGATGCGCAGGAAATGCAGAATCTTGGCCACGACGGGATTCTTGAAGATGTCGCCTCGCGCAATGAACACTTTCTTGGCATTGTTCGACGACAGCAGCACCAAGGCATCCATCAGCGTGTTGCTGTGGTTGACACCGAAAATGACAGCCGCGTCTTTCGGGACATTCTCTTTCCCGTGTACCTCAAACCTTCTGTAGGATGTCCTCGTGTGCCAATTGACATAAGGCAGGAAAAACGAGTACCAAAAGTCAGGATCTTGTATCTTTTTTGCCATTTCAACCGAAAAATTAAGGGACAAAATTACATATTTCCCATTTACAAAGGCTCTTTTTTTTAACCAAATACAATATTTTGTACTTTTACCGCCCAAAAGAAGAACAAAATGAAGATAGAAACAATGGTCATCACCCTGACAATGCTGCTCTGTGGCCTGCTTTCGTCGTGTCAGCAACCGCAACAGCCTTCAGAGGATATCGAGATGGAAACCGACACCCTGACGGTTTTGCAACATTTACAAGAAAAAGGAACATTGGTCGCTGTAACCAATTGTGAAATAATCAATTATAACACTGATGCCAAAGCTCCGGCAGGCTTCGAGTACGAATTGTTGAGCAACTTCTGCAAGGCCAACGGCCTCGAACTCGAAATGGTCGTCAACGAGAATCTCGACTCGTGCTTCAGCCTTCTCGACTCTTGCAAGGTCGACATCGTGGCCGTGTGTGTCGGCTCCAACAAAGACATGAAACGGCATTATTTGCTCACCGACCCGATATTGATGCAAAAGAGTGTGCTGGTGCAAAGGCTCCCCAAAGACTGGAAAAAAATGTCGACAGCCAACGAGGTTGAAAACCAACTGCTTCGCTCGCCCGTCGACTTGGCTGGCAAGACCATACATCTTCCTTCGGGGAGTCACGAGGTGAAACTGCTCAACCACCTCTCCGACCAGATTGGCGATACCATTTATGTTGTCGAGTGCGATACGATGAACAGCGTCGACTTGGTGCAGGCCGTCTCCGAAGGCTTGATCGACTACACCGTGGTGGAGGAATACGTTGCACGCATGGCGTCAATCGGCCTCGGCGGACTTGATACCAAGCTCGTTGTCAGCGTCGAACAGCCTTTAGGCTGGGCACTCAGTAACCACGACGGCGACTCATCGCTTCTCTTGGCTATCAACGGCTGGATCGACAATTTCGAACAACGCAACCTCAACCGCATCTTGGCCAAATATGTCAACAAAGGCAATGTGTTTGGCACACGGAAACCACAAGCCGGCGAACTTTCGGGCTTCGATGCCATCATCAAGAAGACCGCCAAAGAGATTGGCTGGGACTGGCGCCTGCTGGCCTCTCTTATCTATCAGGAGTCGCATTTCAGGCTCGACCTCGAGAGCGAGAAGGGCGCTTTCGGACTCATGCAGCTGATGCCCGTGGTGATGGAACGCTACGAAATCGACTACGATGCCACCCCCGAACAACAGCTGGAGGCTGGCGGCAAACTCATCAAATACCTCGGCGAGTGCTTCGCCAACAAAGTGGCCGACAGCACCCAAAGGGTGAAATTCGTGCTGGCTTCCTATAATGCCGGCCTCGGCCATGTGTATGACGCTCAGCGACTGGCGGCCAAGTATGGAAAAGACCCCGAGGTGTGGGACAACAACGTGGATTATTTTATCCTCAACAAGTCGAAATACTACAACGACACCTGCTGCCGTGCGGGCTACCTGCGGGGCACCGAGACCTATCGCTTCGTCGAAGAGGTCTTGGACCGCTATTACCAGTATCAAGCATCTTTTAATTAATCGTTATGAAAAGAATCTTTATTACGTTGGCTATCGGCGTTTTGCTGTCAATGGGAGTCTTAAAGGCCACCGCCCAGTCGTTCAACGCCGGACTCATCCTCGGCCCTACGTTCTGCCAAGTGGACGGCGACTCCTACGCGGGCTACCACCAGTTGGGCTTCACGGCGGGCATCTACGCCAACCTGCCTTTTTCCGACCTTTTCTCGGCCCAGATGGAGCTTAAATACTCGCTCCTCGGGGCGCATTCGTCGGTCAAGGAGG
>CALFIT010000261.1 GCA_937877465.1 uncultured Bacteroidales bacterium
GTGCATGGACACCCGTGTCGGTGCGCCCGCAGCCCGTGATGGATACCGGGCGACCGAGCTTGAGGCTGAGGCATTTCTCCACCGTTTCCTGCACGCTGGGTGCATCAGGCTGGATCTGATAGCCGTTGTAGCGACTGCCGTTGTAGGCCATATGGATGAAATAACGCGGCATGGCTTCGTTTTAGGCCGCAAAAATATGTAATTTTGCGCACCATTTCCAAGAAATTGACTATTTTTGCACTCGATATCTGAGCAAGATGCCTTGCTCTATTGTTTCATCAAATCACTTTTTATGGATTCCCAACAACGAATCAATGTCAGTATAAATTCAGAAATTGGCAAGCTCCAACACGTCCTTGTTCACACCCCGGGTCGCGAATTGGAAAGAATAACCCCCGAAAACGCACACACTTTCTTGTTCAGCGACATCCTCAACATGCAGGTCGCGCAAAAAGAATACGGTTACTTCAAGAGGGTGCTGCAAAAAGCGGCTAAAGTACACGAAATCGGCGACTTGCTGACGGATATCCTGCAAGAGGAAAACGTAAAATACGGACTTGTCGACCGTATTTGCAGGACCGAAGAAAAAGGCTTCATGGCAAGCTATTTGAAGGCCTTGCCGGCAGCCGACCTTTCGCGCCAACTCATTGAAGGTGTCTATCTCGACGACATCACCTTCATCAACCACGAAAAGTCGGCCCTGACGCCAGTACCCAACCTCTTCTTCATGCGCGACGCTTCATTTGCGATGTTCGACAACATCATGATCAGCAACATGGCTACGCAGGTTCGTGCCCGCGAGTGCATGATTCTTGATGCCATTTACAACCTCCATCCCTTGTTTGAGACGAAGGTCATCAACCCCGTCTTGAACTACGACATCCATGGCATCGGCACTGTAGAAGGCGGCGATGTGCAAATCATCCGCGACGATGTGGTGCTATGCGGTTTGGGAGCCCGCACCAACATGCACGGCGTAGAGGCCTTGGTAGAGCACCTGAAGACCAAGCCCGGAGTGAAGCACCTGATTTTCCAGGAGTTGCCGCTTACGCCTGATTCCTTCATCCATCTCGACATGGTATTCACCATGCTCGATGTCGACAAGTGCATGGTCTACAAGCCCGTTATCATGAACAGCGCATTCAAGACCTTCCACATCACCGTCGACGGGCAGAAAGCCATCGGAAAAGATACTCCCGATATGCTTTGCGCTCTCAGGGAAGTCGGCATCGACCTTGAACCCGTGTATTGTGGGAAGGGCGACGAGACCTTTGGTGCCCGCGAGCAATGGCACAGCGGCTGCAACTTCTTCTGCCTTGCCCCAGGTCAGTTCGTCGGCTACGGACGCAACCAACACACGTTGCAAGCCCTCAACAACGCGGGCTTTAACGTGGTGACCGCTGCCGATGTGGTCAACAACAAATACGACCTCGCCAGTGGAAAGAAATGCATCATCGCTTTCGAGGGCAACGAGCTATCGCGAGGCGGCGGCGGCGCCCGCTGCATGACAATGCCCGTTGAACGCTTGGCAGTGGATTGGTAAAGCAAAAGGCACTCTGTCGAGTGCCTTTTTCGTTACTCTATCGTCACCTCATCCACCATAATCCAAGCCTTCCGGCCCGCGTAAGGATGCCATTCGGGCAACACGCCTTGGTTCTCCACCTTGACGCGGA
>CALFIT010000262.1 GCA_937877465.1 uncultured Bacteroidales bacterium
TCCAGCTTTCCATCATTCAGCCAAGGTGAAGACGGAATGCGAGTTGCTCTATCAAGGCGAAATCAAGCGCCTCGACCGTTATGCCGAGCTTCCCGACGCGATTTATCTCCTTGATTACAAGACGGGTAAGAAAGATAATGCCCACAAGAAACAAATCAACGATTATGTCACGGCTTTGAAGGAAATGACCGACAAGGAAATCCGTGCTTTCTTGGTGTATCTTGCCGAAGATACAATTGAAATCGAAAAGGTCTAAAAAAAGAAGCCCCCGAAACTCGGAGGCTTCCATCCAGTATTCTTAATTCTGCATTCTGCATACAGAATCACTTGGCTCTCTCTTCCTCAATGGCAGCCTGTGCTGCGGCCAAACGCGCGACGGGCACGCGGAACGGCGAGCAGCTGACGTAGGTCATGCCTGCCTTGTAGAAGAAATGCACCGAGGCGGGGTCGCCGCCGTGCTCGCCGCACACGCCGCACTTCAGGTTGGCGCGTTGGCTACGGCCACGCTCCACGCCGAGCTTCACCAACTGGCCCACGCCTTCCTGGTCGAGGGTGTTGAACGGGTCGGCGGGGATGATCTTCTCGTCGATGTAGGTGTGGACGATGGCGTTCACGTCGTCGCGGCTGAAGCCGAAGGTCATCTGCGTGAGGTCGTTGGTGCCGAAGCTGAAGAACTGGGCGACCTGTGCGATTTGGTCGGCCACGAGGGTGGCTCTCGGAATCTCAATCATCGTGCCGTAGAGGTAGCTGATCTCGACGCCGAACTTCTTTTCCACTTCCTTCTTCACGCGGTCGGCGATGGCCTTCTGGTGCTCAAGCTCCTTGACATTGATGGTCAGCGGGACCATGATTTCCAGACGCGGGTCGAAGCCTTCCTTCATCAGCTCGGCGGTAGCCTCGAAGAGGGCGCGGAACTGGGTCTCGGTGATTTCGGGATAGACGATGCCGAGGCGGACGCCACGCAAGCCCATCATCGGGTTCACCTCGTTGAGGGCGTCGATGCGCTTCTTGATCTCCTCGAAGCTGATGCCGCGCTCCTTGGCAAGGGCCTTCTGCTTCTCTTCGGTATGAGGCACAAACTCGTGCAAGGGCGGGTCCATGAGGCGGAAGGTGAGCGGCTTGCCGTTCATCACCTTCAGCGTGCCCTTGGCGGCGTTCTTGATGTAAGGCTCAAGCTCGGCCAAGGCAGCCACGCGCTCCTCGGTGGTGTTGGCCAAAATCATGTTGCGCAGCTTGGCAAGGGGCTCTTCGCTGTTCTTGCCGTAGAACATGTGCTCGATGCGGAACAGGCCGATACCTTCGGCGCCGAAGTTGACGGCGTTTTGGGCATCTTCCGGGTTGTCGGCGTTGGTGCGGACACCCATCTTGCGGTATTTGTCGACCAAGGCCATGAACTGCTGGAACAGCGGGTTCTCGGTGGCGTTGATCATGGCGACGGGTTCGGCATAGACCCAGCCCTTCGAGCCGTTCAAGCTGATGACGTCGCCTTCCTTGAACTGCTTGTCGCCAATCTTCACAATGCCCTTTTCGAGGTCGATCTTGACGGCTTCGCAGCCCACGATGCAGCACTTGCCCCAGCCACGGGCCACGAGGGCGGCGTGAGAGGTCATACCGCCACGGGCGGTCAGGATGCCGTCGGCGGCACGCATGCCTTCCACGTCCTCCGGGTTGGTCTCTTCGCGGACGAGAATGTTGGCGACCTTGGCGGCGCGGTATTCTTTGGCCTTCTCGCTGGTGAGGGCGATGCGACCCACGGCACCACCAGGACCTGCGGGCAGACCCTTGGCGATGACGTCGTGCTTCTTCTCGTCGGCAGCGTCGAGGATGGGGTGGAGCAGCTCGTCGAGTTGCTCAGGGGTGAGGCGCATGACGACTTCCTTTTCGTCGATGAGGCCTTCCTTTAGCATGTCGAGAGCCATCGTGAGGGCGGCGACGCCGGTGCGTTTGCCGACGCGGCATTGCAGCATGTAGAGCTTGCCGTCTTGGATGGTGAACTCGATGTCGAGCATGTCGTGGTAGTTCTCTTCGAGGATGCGGCGCACTTCGCAGAGTTCCTTATAGGTTTCGGGCATCAGCTCCTGCATCGAGTGCATGTGCTTGTTCTGCTCGTTCTTGGTCTCGTCGTTGAGCGGGTTGGGGGTGCGGATGCCGGCCACCACGTCTTCGCCTTGGGCGTTGATGAGCCACTCGCCGTAGAACTGGTTGTCGCCGGTGGCGGGGTTACGGGTGAACGCCACGCCGGTGGCGGAGTTGTCGCCCATGTTGCCGAACACCATGGTCTGCACGTTGACGGCAGTGCCCCAGTCGTCCGGGATGCCTTCGATGCGGCGGTAGGAGATGGCCTTCTTGCCGTTCCAGCTCTTGAACACGGCCTTGATGCCGCCTTCGAGTTGGGCCTCGGCGTCGTCGGGGAACTCGGTGCCAAGCACTTCCTTGATGCGCACCTTGAAGTCCTCGGCCAACTGCTTCAGTTCCTCGGCCTTCAGCTCGGTGTCGCTCTTGTAGCCCATCTTCTCCTTGTAGGCGTCGAGCATGTCGTCCAACTGTTTGCGGATGCTCTTGCCGTCGGCGGGTTCGATGCCCTCGGCCTTCTCCATGACGACGTCGGCGTACATCATGATGAGGCGGCGGTAGCTGTCATACACGAAACGTGGGTTGTTGGTCTTCTTGATCAGGCCGGGGATGGTCTTGGAGCAGAGACCGATGTTCAAGACGGTGTCCATCATGCCGGGCATCGACTTGCGCGCACCCGAGCGGCAGCTCACCAAAAGCGGGTTGTCGGGGTCGCCATATTTCATGCCCATGAGGTTCTCCATGTTCTTCATGCCCGCGTGGACCTCGTCCATCAGGCCGGCAGGAAGTTGGCAGTTGTTCTGGTAATAGGCTGTGCAGCATTCCGTTGTGATGGTCAGGCCGGCCGGTACAGGCAGCTTGAGCAAGCACATTTCGGCCAAGTTGGCGCCTTTGCCACCCAGCTCGTTCTTCATCGAAGCATTGCCTTCAGCGGTCTTTCCACCGAAGGTGTAAACGTACTTTGTCATGTTACTTATTGTTTATTAGTGATTTAACTGATTTTCTTGGTCTGAAAAATTAAGTTGCAAAAATAGTGAATTGTGCAATAAATCCAATTGGAAAAAGGATTTTTTTTGTTGCCAGACAAAAAAATCCCCAAAGCGTGTACTTTGGGGATTTTTGCAAACATATTAGGGAAGACGTTATGTCACATTGCTTATTCCTTCACAAACTTCAAGGTGCTGACCGCCGTGGCCGACTTCACGGTGACGAAATAAACCCCTTCGCTGAGGCTTTCGAGGCTGAGGGTGGTCATGCCTTTGGCCTTGGCTTGGAGCATCGTTTGGCCGAGGCCGTTGCTGACGGTGATTTCGCAGTCCTCGTTGGGCAGGTTGATGCTGAATTGGCCCTTGTTGGGGTTGGGGTAGATGCTGACTTTGCCCATCGGGTTCTCCGATGTGGCGGTGAGGTCGAGGGTGATGGTCTGCGGCCAGGCGTCGCAGCCGGTGACGATGAGTTTCATGCCATCGGCCAACTCAATGGCTTCGCCGAAGTCGATGACGGCCACGCCTTCTTCGTCGGTGTAGGCCACGCCGAGCAGCTCCTCGCCGTCGAAGAGGGTGCAGCGGAAGTTCTTCAGCCCCATGCCGTCGTTGTCGGTCACCTTGACGTCCATCGTGGTGGTGGCGGCGATGACGGGGACGGAGTATTCCACATTGGGCGTGAAAGGCTCGTCGTGCCAAACGCTGACGGCCACGTCGCCCATCATGTTGAGGTCGTAGAAGTTCCAGCGCAGGGCGCCTTCTTCCCATTGTCCGGGGGCGGTGACCCACGGCGCAGTGGCGATTTTGGCTTCCCTCAGGGCCAAGCCACCGTAGGGGATGCGGTCGTTGTAGTAGGCGTCTTCCGTCTCGCGGTGCAGGTGGATGGCGGGGCCTTCGGTCTGGCCTTCGTTGAACCAACCGTAGCGCGAGTTGCCGAAGGTGGCCACGGCGAAGTTGCCGATCTTGGTCATCAGCTCAAGGATGCAGTCGCTCGTGAAGTCGCCGCAGATGCAGCCCGAGGTGTGGAAGAAGGTGTAGTTGTGGTCGACGCCATTGGCGCCGCTGAACTGGCTGTCGGTGATGTTGCTGTTGGTCCAGCCGGCCACATAGGTCGTGTTGGCGTGACCGTCGTGGTGGACGTATTGTGTGCCTTGGTTGATGGCGTTGCGGAGGGCCGTGCCGCTCCAAGTGCCAAGTTCGTAGTAAAGGCGCGTGAAGTCGTAGTCTTCGGGGATGCCCGTGGTGGTGTAGCCGTTGTCGTCGCGGGTGCCGATGAGCAGTTCGAGGTACTGGCTGCCGTTGCTGAGCGGGTCGTCGTAGAGGTGCTCGCCGCCCATGATGACCTTGCGGAACTCGCCAAGGACGGGTTCGGCCTGGTAGGTGAAGGTCTTGTGGAGCATGTTGTTCAGCTCGTTTTGGTTACTGAAGCACATGCGACCGATGCCGATTTCAGGCAGCAGGTCGTCTTCGCCAATCTCGCCCCAGCGGTTGTCGTTGTCGTCGTTCCATGTGCCGTCGAGGCAGGCGTAGTACATGTCGGCGGGGATGCCGTCGTCGGTCATGTGGTCGCCGCCAGAGAGCACGTCGCAGTAGAAGCCGCGATAGGGGATGCCGGGCACGTCGCCACCGAGGTTCACCATCTGTATGCCGTTCTCCTCGTATTCCTGAATGATGTAGTTGCGCAGTTTCTCTTGGTTGTCACGTCCGCTCATCGTGCCGAGGATGGTCTCGTAGGCCGTGACGTAGGTGCGGAGGCCACGGGCTTGGTAGAACGCCACATAATCGTCGAAGGCATCGACGTACTGTTGCTTGGTGATGACGAGCAGGTCGTAGCCGTTCACAGAGCGACCTCTTGTGTTGTAGGTCTGAAGCATTTCGGGGTTCTGGGCGAGTCTCACGGCACGCTCGGCATTGCCGCCGTTGAGCCACAGCTTGCGGCTTTGGTCGGTCTTGGCCGCCGTCGTCGCGACGCGCACGATGGCTTTGGTGGCGTAGCGCACTTCGCCGGTGCTCGGGATGTATTGCACGGGCGTGAAGGCCGAGAAAGCAAAGCCGACGCCGTTCATGTATTGCGTGCTCAGCCGTCCGCAGGCTTGGACGGGATAGACGCTCTTCGAGGCGTAGAGGGCCTCGTCTTTCTCAAACTGCTTGCGCACAGGGTTGGAGTAGGTGAGGGCCGATTGGTAGGGAAACAGAGTGAAGTTGCCTTCCATCATCTGGAAATCAGAGAGTTCCACTTCGATGCTGACGGCCTCGGTGCCTTGAGGCAGCATCAGGCTGACGCTTTGCCATGGCAACGAGGGTTGACCCGCGAGGGCACTCTGCATACAGTCGGTAAACTGGATTTGGTCGTAGCCTTCAATGTGGGTCACGTTGGGCTGACCGAAATGATAGGTCTTTTCGATGGTTTGTGCCGAAGCGAACAAGCTGACCATCAGGCCTAAAAGAAGGAGATGAAGCTTTTTCATATTGAAAACGATTTGGTTTTATTTAATTAGGTGCAAAAGTACATAAAATTATCACATCGAGGTGGTTTTTGTTCATAAAACACATTCAAGACTTTGACTATCAAGAGCAAAGGACATCGTTCAGAAGCTATAGACGAGCAATCCTTTCAGTAGCCAGTCGTAGAAGTTGCCACGATAACTGAGGTAGTCGACATAGTCGGGGAGTTCCAAATGCTTGGCGTTGAAGGCGTTGTTGCTGCGAAAATAGAAGGTGTTGTAGGTGAATTGGGCGGAGAAGTAGATGTGTCCGAAGGTCATGCTGACGGCAGCGCTGCCGATGTAGTTGGGCATGGGGTAGCAATAGGCTTTGGAGATGGTTTCTCCAGTTTTGTTGCCTGCGTCGTCATATTCGTAGGAGATGGTTTTCAGGTAGTTGAATGCCGTCAGCACGGGCATGGCTGTCAGGTTGATGGTGAGGTTGCGTAGTCCCGCGTCGCGAGGTCCGGTGGGGTCGCGGTGCCAAGGCACGAAGTTGACCGAATAGCCGCCGCCCACCGAGGCTTGCATGGTGGCGAAGCAGTCCACCATGTTGTAGGTGTCCCAAGCGGCTTCGGGCGAGTTGTAGAGGTCGCCTTGCATGTAGCGTGCTGTCAGGAGCCACGAGCCGGTGGTGCGTCGTTGCACGAGTCCTCTCTTGTAGGCGGCAGGGTAGGCGAAACGCTTGTTGTTGAAGACATAGTAGCCGTCAATCGAAAAGCTTTTCAGCGTGGCCTCCTCGTCGGGCGAAAAATCGTAGTGGAAAAAATTGTCGTCGCCTTCGTTGCCGACGGTAAGTCCAGTCACAAACGGGTTGGTGATCTTATAATAGTTGATGCGGGCGCCAAAGGACTTGCCCATATAGCTGAAGCCTATGCCGCTTCTCTTGTTAGCGCTTCGTGGTCCCACTTCGAGACTGTAGCCAAATCCAAAGTTGCCGTAATCGACTTCGAGGCCCACTTTCTTGCAGAGCTTTTCGCTGAGGGAGTAGTTGGAAACGCCTTCAAGCGGCAGGCCGTCCATGTAATCGTCGATCCTGAAATCGGCATTCACGTCAAAACCCGACTTTTGCAGGGTCGAGAACACGCCCAGCGAGAAGCCTGCTGTAGGCTGGTAGACGCGCGTTGAATCGACATTGGCGGGCTTGGTCAAGAGGTTGTTGACTCTGTTCCAAAAGGTGGGCTTTTGGGCTTGCAGCGAACCGACGGTGCAGAACAGCACAAAAATGATGAGATGCTTTTTCATCGTCCGAAATTTAGGTGTGAAAGTACACATTTTCAATGAAAACGATTGTTTTTGTGTGCGTTTTTTTTCGCTTGGCTGCCACGGTGGTAAGCCCTACAAGACAACAGTTATTTCACCACAAATTTCTGTGTGTAGCCCGCAACGGTAATGAAATACATCCCTTTGGGCAATGACGACACATCAATTTGCTGGTTTTGGGCCGTGATTAGGCCTGCCAGCAGGGTTTGCCCCATCAGGTTGGTGATGCGGTAGGTTTCTGCTGGTAGAGACGCGATTAATCGCGTCTCTACAAAGAGAATGCCTTCGGTCGGATTGGGATAAACCGCAAAGGTCCCTGCGGTCCCAGAGCCTGTCGAAGGGGTCGAAGGACCGTTTTCGTCAACGCCCAAAACGACCTCCATTGGCGGCAGCACGATGAAGTCGACCCAGGCACAGTCTTGTCCGCCTACGGCACCGCCGTCTTTCTCGTAGCTCCAGCTGAGGCGATGCTCGCCTTGCGGGAGTGTGTAACTCACTTTGGTCCAGTCGGTTTCGCCCGACCAACGTGCCATGCGGTCGTCGTCGACGTAGAACACGAGGAAGTCGTAACCGGCCTCGGTGGAGGTCTTCACATAGAAACTGACTTCGTTGTCGCACACAAACTCATAGTCGAGGCTCATGACGGCTTGGCTGCTGTGGTCCATAGGCAGGGTGTGGGCGCAATAGCCGCCCTCGAAGGCGCCGTTGCCGACGATTTCCCAACCGCCCTGGCCACTGAATTGCCAGTCGAACTTCGAGAAGTCGCCCGTCTCGAAGTCCTCGGCTTCGCAGTCCACGTTGACGAAATAGGAGTCGTAGACGACGTAATTCCCCGAGTAGGTGGCCAAGATGAGTTCGAAGGCCGTCGCTGTCCTGACACCGGCGATGCTGCACGTGAAATCGACGCTGAAATCGTCGCCGGGGAAGAGGTCGCCGACGCTGAAGACGTGTTGGTCGTAAACGATTTCGGGCGCGGAGCAAAAGACGGCAAAATGCGTGTCGGGGGCGAGGCTGTTGCCCGTGTTCTTGCCCGTGAAGTGCAGGCTGAGGGTCTCGCCATAGTCGGCCAGGCCGTTGCCATTGCCGTCCACTTCTTCCATCACGGTGGCGACGGGTCCGAAGTCGGGGGCGTTGACCGTGATTTCGAAACTGCTCTCCCAAACGTCGCAGCCGCTGATGCAACTGACGACGAAGGGAATCGCCGTTTGGTTGGGTATGTTGTCGCCGACCGTGAAAGCGAAGGCGTCGCTGAGGCTCACCGACCCGTAGGCGCCGACTTCGCCGATGGTGGCTTGGCTTTGTGTCACGGTGACGTACTCTTGCATGGGGCAATAGAGTTGTGCGGTCACGTCGAAAGCCGTGAGGTTGCCCACATTGCGGAACACGACGTTGAGGCTTTGGCTCTCGCCGAAGTCCACCTGGCCGTCGGGGTCGTTGAGGGTGTAGCTGTCGAAAAGCACATGGGCACAGTTGGTGTCGTCGAAGTTAAGTTCCAAATGTTGCGGCCATCCGTTCATGCCAGTGATGTAGAGGTCGAGCACGTCGGTGTTGTTGACGGCGTTGAAGCGCAGCTCGGCTTCGCCGTTGTGGTCGGTCACGGCCAAGGCAATCAGTTCTTCGCCCTTGAAGAGGCGGCAGGTGAAGTTATAGACGCCGTCGCCGGTGTCGTCTTTCACCGCAATGGGGATGCGATTGGTGCCGACGGGCAGGGTGGTGGCGCACTCGATTTCGGGCGTGAAAGGCTCGTCAAACCAAGTGCGGAGGGCCACGTCGCCCATGATGTTGAGGGCGTAGAACGTCCAGCGCAGCACGCCAATCTCGCCGTCGATGGTGATGAAAGGCGCGGTCTGTATCTTGCACTCCTTCAAGGCCTCGCCGAGGTTGGCCAAACGCTCGTGGCTGTGGGCGTCGATCAGCTCGCGGTGATAGTGGTTGGAGGGGCCGTCGCCCGACTGGTTGTACCAGCCATAGCGCGAGTTGCCCACTGCTGCCACGGCGCCCGTCGTGTTGACGACCATGCGCTCCAAGATGCAGTCGTCGGCAAAGTCGCCGCAGATGCAGCCTTGGCTCTTGAAAACGAAATAGTTGTGGTCGATGCCGTTGGCGCCTGCAAACAGGCTCGGCGTGATGTCCCAGTTGGACCATCCGGCCACATAGCTCGTGTTGGCGTGCCCGAAGTGGTTCACGTATTGGCAGCCGTCGTTGATGGCGTCGGCCAATTCGTCGGGGTCCCAGCTGTGGGTGGGCGTTTCGTAGACGCGCACGAAGTCGTAGTCTTCGGGATAGCCGTGGGTCGTGTAGCCGTTGAAGGTGCAGGTGCCCACGAGGCGTTCAAGGTCGGTGCTGGCATAAACGCCGCTGCCGAGGTGCTCGCCGGCCAAGATGGGCTTGCGGAACTCGCCCAAAACGGGCGCGGTGGAGTAGCTGAGCGTCTTGGAGAGGATGGTTTGCAGCTGGTTGGCGTTGTTGAAAGGCAGACGCGCCACCGACAGTTCGGGCAGCAAGTCGTCTTCGCCCACCTCGCCCCATTTGTTGTCGCCGTCGTCGTTGAGGGTGCCGTCGAGGCAGGCGTAGTAGGTGTCGGAAGGCACGTTGTCCTCGTAGCCTTCCTGGGCAAAGCACCAGAGGTTGCGGTAAGGCACCACGCCGACGTCGCCGCCCATCAGCACCATCGAGATGCCGTTGTTTTCGTATTCTTGGATGATGTAGTTGCGGATCTTTTCGGGGTTGTCGCGGCCTTCCATCTGGCTGTAGATGTCTTCGATGGTCGCCACGCGCACCCGCAGGCCCTGACCGGCATAGAGCGCGATGTAATCCCCGAAGCTGTTGGCGTATTGTTGGGCCGTGACGATGAGGATCTCGTAGCTCGGGAGGGCACCGTCGCGGCGGCTGTAGCTTTCCATCATCTCGGCGTTGTGCGCCAAGCGCGAGATGCTGTTTCTCGTCTCGGGACGCAGCCAGAGCTTACGGCTGTTGTCGGAGCGCGAGGCTTGGTAGTCGACGGTCACGGTGACCGTTTGGGCGTAGCTGACCTTGCCCAAGGCGGGGACGTAGCGCACCGGCGTGAAGCCGCCGAAGGCAAACGAGACGCCGTTGAGCAGCTGTGTGTTGACGTTGCCGAAGTCCTTGGCGGGATAGCTTTCGGTGGAGCGGTAGAGGGCTTCGTTTTTCTCGAAAACGGCAGGGCTGTCGTCGGAGATGGGGCGCGACATCTGCGCAGGCATCAGGTCGTAACGGCCTTCCAATTCGGCGAAGTCGCCCAAAGCCACATGGATGGCGGTGGCTTCGGTGTTGGGCGGCAGCATCAGGCTGACGCTCTGCCAAGGCAACAGCGGCTCGCCAACGGTGCCGTTGGAGATGCAGCCGTCAAACAAAAGCGTCTGGTATTCACCGACTTGCAGCACATTGGGCTGGCTAAAATGATAAACATGTTCGATGCTTTGCGCCGTGGCGAAGAGGCTTGCGGCAAGCATGAAAAACAAGGTAATGCTGGCTTTTTTCATTGCAAAAGAGTTTTGTTAGGCCGCAAAGATACATTTTTTTTGCGGCCTAACAATTGCAATGGAAAAAACATCAATCAACGCACCACAAATTTCCGCGTTTCGCCCGCAAAGGTGATGAAATACATTCCTTGCGGCAACGCTGAAACGTCAATTTGTTTGGTTTCAGCCGTGATTTGGCCTGTTAGCAGGGTTTGGCCTATGAGGTTGGTGATTCTGAATGCAGAATAAGGAATGCTGAATGCGGAATGATGAATAGTAAGAACGCCATCGGTGGGGTTAGGATAAACCGTCAAGGTCCCTGCGGCTCCTGAGCCTGTCGAAGGGGTCGAAGGGCCGTTTTCGTCCACGCCGTGCAATTCGTCATAAATCGCGTCGCAGTCCTCGTCGCCGTATTTGAACACCAATTCGCCTTCGGTCCAATAGCAGCGCATGCCTTCCACGCGGATGCCGTCGCCGTTGTCCATCAGCCGCTCGGGGAAGAAGCTGGTGAGGTGGCCGATGTCGCACACGATGGTGCCGCTGAAGAGGTCGTTAGCGTCGCTCACTTGCAGCATCCTGAACGACCGGCCTTCGTAGAGATAGTGTTCCACCGCGTCCACGTGCATCGTTAGCGTTTCCGTGCCGACCTTGATGACCCAACTGTCGCCTTCTTGGGCACCAAAGTCGTACAGTACGGTAAATTCCTCCAAGGTCTTGTTCCACCAATACAGCTTGCCGTCGCGCTCGTAGACGTATTCGTGCGTCACGTCTTGATGCAATCCCTTGTCGTAAAGCGTGTTGATTTTCACGAGGATATGCGAAGGCTCGTCGTTAATAATGGTGTCGCCCGCCTGATACATGTATTGGTAGGTGATGCTGCCGTTCTCGTTTTGGATTTCGTAGTACCATTCATAACATATGACATCTTCGATAAAGTTCTGGAAGTATTCCCAATTTGGCGCATTTTGGTAAGCCTCCTTGCTGCCCATCGGCACGTGGATGGGAATATCGGGGTCGTAGAAATAAACAGAGGCATAGCCATTGAAAGCTTGTTCTGCCAATTCTGGAGGGATGGGATTGTAGGAATAGATTTCGGCGAAACGTGTGTTTCTGAAAGCGTGGTTTTCGATACGGTTGACTGAGGCAGGTATCCGCAGAACGCCGGTAAAATTCTCACAACCCGAAAAGGCTGCCGCATCAATACGAGTCAAATTGTTGCTCAAGACAAGATCGGAGAAAAGGCAATCGTAGAAAGCCCAAGGATATAAGACTGTCACTGAGTTGGGAATGACCAATTCACCAGTAAGTCCTGAATCATAGAAGACACCGTGATCAATGAGAGTTAATGATTCTGAAATCTTTAGTTCCCCTGTAAGGTATTGGCAGTGCGAAAAGGCACCTTGCCCTATTTGGGTTACACTGTTTGGGATGAGAAGCGAACCCGATAGATTGCTATAAGCGAAGGCGAAAGCACCTATTGTGTCCAACGAATCGGAAAGTGTGAGTGTGCCCGAGAAAAGGCTTGACTGGAAAGCATAGTCGCCGATGGACTTGACGGAATTGGGAATCACGAGGTCGCCACCATCGCCGGCACCGTTAAAGGCATTTTCGCCGATAGCCACAATATCATCCGGGATGACGGTGTTTTTGCAACCCAAAAACAGCGTTTTGTCGTCCCTCGTAATGATGGCATTGTTTTCGGCATAGAAACGCGGATTGTTGTCGTCGACCGTGATGGTTTCCAATGCAGGCTCCAATGTGAACACACTTGCAAAAACGGTCGTGAGGGAAGAGGGAAAATGCAGCGAAGTCAAAGAAGAGCAATCGCTGAAGGCGTCATGGAAGATTGTGGTTAAAGTATTGGGAAGACTTATTGCAGTGATGCCGCTACAGGATTTGAAAGCGCTATGCCATATCGTGACGACACCTTCTTGCAATTCAACGACATTCAATCCAGTACACGCGTAAAAGGCTTGTTCGCCAATCTCGGTGATACTACCAGGGACGACTATTGTTCCCGTCAAGCCGTCACATTCAAAAAAGGCGGCATCGTCAATAGCGGTCACGGTGTAGGTCTCGCCTTCGTAATTCACCGTTGAGGGCAGGGTCATGCTGCCTTGAGGCTTTTCGTAACCTTCCCAATAGTTAGTCCCCCAAAAAGGTTCTGGGTTATTGGGATAGGTAACTTTAGCGGTCTTTTGCTCCTCATCGGTGATGATGTAATAAAGTGTCTGGCCTGTTTCGCATACGGCTGAGAAGTCAAAGTTGTCTTGCGCCTCAAGGATGCCAAGGCAGCCGAGGCAAATCGCTAATGTTAATGCTAATCTTTTCATAGCTGTAATTATTTGATTGTTAATTGTTTGATTTCTTTTTTTTTGTCACAAAACCAACAAAACTCACAAAACCACATTTGGTTTGGGGAAAGCGGCCAACCGGCCCGCTTTCTGGTGGCAACGCGGTTGCGTGCCGCCACACGCTTTTCTTTGGTCTTATTCATTGTTTTGCAGGTTTTGTATGTTTTGTGATTAAACAGCATTCACGATTTCCTCAAATGAGCGGTTGTCATCCCCGAGGTCCATCTTTTTCTGTTTTATCCTTGTCTTGCGTTTGTAGTAGGAGTCGGTTTGGGTATCGAGTAGGATGGAGATCACTTGGTTGGAGAAGCCGTTTTTGGAGAGGCAGCAGATGCGCACGTCCCATTGACTGAGTTTGGGGTAGAGCTGCAACAGCCGTTGCGAGAAGCCGTCGAAGATGAGGTCGGTGAGGCTGATGAAGTCGTTCCAGTCGTTGTCGGTCAGCTCGAAGTTGAGCGAGTCGTTGTTGATTTCCTCACTGAGGGCTTGGGCGGTGGCCATGACCTTGTTGCGCATCATGATTTTCTGGATCGACATTAGGTCCTTCGGCGGAAGGTTCTGCTGATTACGCCGCAACTCGTCGTTGGTGCGGATGAGGGTCTCCATGTCGCTCACCAACTCGTGGATGCGGTTTTGGTCGCGCTCCACCTGCCGCCCGAAGCGTTCCATCTCCAATTTGTTGTCGCTGATTTTCTTCCTCACAATCAGCAAAATGACGAGCAAGGCAATCACAGCCAAGGCGATAATCAAGTAGAGCTTCAGGTCGCGGGTGCGGTGTAGGCTCTCCAACTCGCTTTGTTGGGCTTTCAGCTCGTATTCCGACTTGATTCTTTGGATGTTCTCGTTGGCGTGTTCCGCGTCGGCTTCCATCATGTTCGACGTGAACAGCTTGTGGTATTGCACCGCCTTTTGGTAGTCGCCCTCGCTTTCGGCGATGGCGTAAAGCGTTTGGTAGACCGACATTTTCAGTCCAGCACGCTCGCTGCGGAGGGCCTCGTTCAAAAACGATTTCGCCTTGTCGTTCTCGCGCGTGTAATAATAGAGGATGCCCAAGGTCATGTGGGCGATGTCGGTGTCGTTGTCGCCGAGGCCGATTTCCAAGGCTTGGTTGACGCTCTCGATGCCTTTGGCGAAGTTGCCCGTCTCCATGTAGTAGTCGCGGCCCATCTCAAGGTAAAGGTCGGCGAGCATGGCCTCATCGTCGATGAAGGTGGCGATGCGGAAGGCTGAGTCGTAGTATTGCTTGGCTTGGGTGTACTGTTCTTGCGCCCGCACGGCGCGACCGCTGTTGCGGTAGGCGGTCATCATGCCGGTGGAATCGGCGGTCTGCTTAAAACAAGTTAGTGCCTGCTGGTGTTGCATGAAGGTCTCCTCGAAAAGGCCGTGCTTGAGGTACATGGCACCGAGGTTGTCGCAGAGTTGGCCTTCCAATTGGACCGTTTCGGACGTCTTGTCAGAACGTTGCACCAAGGCTAACCCTTGCAGGAACTTCTCGGCGGCCTCTTCGGAGCGGCGTTGCTCGCGTAGTTCCACACCTTCTTTATATATGGCTTGGGCCTGTTCCAAGCGTTTCGTGGCGCTGTCGCAGGCGGCCAGTGCGAGGACGGCTGTCATTAAGATAAGTGTTCTCAGATTCTTGTTCATTGCTCTATGTTTTATTCAGGCTTTTCGTCCGCTTTGCGTCATTGCGAACGAAGTGAAGCAATCCAGGATAATAGCTGGTTCTTTGTCTGGATTGCTTCGTCGTTCCTCCTCGCAATGACGCGAAGCGTGTCATAAGTCCGACATTGCAAAAATATACAGAAAAACCGTTTGTCAAGAGGCAAACGGTTCGTCTAAAGGTCGTGTCCATACTTTTTTGGGATATCCTTGATTCTTTATGTTGGAAATCAGTAAGATAACTGCTGGTTCAAAAGGGGCGTGTCCTTACTTTTTTCCCAGCGCATCATTCACTTTCCAAGCCTGTGCCTTGCTCATTTTGAAGGCCGAAGTGCAGCGGATGTCGGTCACTGAGGCTCCGAACAGCACCTGATAGTTGCCCGATGCGGTCTCCCAAGCCGAAGCGTCCTCGTTGAACGAGGCCAACTCGTAGGCCGAAACGTTGAAAGTCAGCGTCTCCGATTCGCCCGGGGCAAGCATCTTGGTCTTGCCGAAGGCTTTCAGCTCGCGGGCGGGTTTCTCCAAGCCGCCGGCAGGAGTGGCAACATACAGCTCCACCACTTCGCGACCGGCCACTTTGCCGGTGTTGGTCACGGTCACGGTGGCCTTGAAGCCGTTGGCGTCGGCTTTCACGGTGGGCTTGCTGTAGGCAAAGGTGGTATAGCTCAAACCGTAGCCGAAGGGGTAGGAGACCTCCACGTCGTTGGTCTGGAAATAGCGGTAGCCCACCCAGATGCCTTCCTCGTATTCGGTGAAGTCGACGTTACGCTTCGTGCCTCTCCGTGGTGACCTGTCGGTCGGGTCGTATGGGAAGTTCTTCGACGAGGGGATGTCCATGTAGCTGACGGGGAAGGTCATCGACAGCTTGCCTGAAGGGTTCACCTTGCCCGCGAGGATGTCGGCCACGGCATGGGCGCCTTCCTGTCCGGGCGACCACGGCAGCACAATGGCGTCGGCCAAGTGTTTCCACGAGGCGGTCTCGATGACGCCGCCGATGTTGAGCACCACAATCATCTTCTTGCCTTGGGCGTGATAGGCCATGGCCACGTTTTGGAGGAGTTCGCGCTCGACGGCACTCAGCTCGAAGTCGTCCTTGAGGATGCGGTCTTCGCCTTCGCCGGCTTGACGGCCAATGACGACAACGGCCACGTCGTTGGCTTGGGCTTGCAATCCGATGGCTTTGGTCGAAACGGCGATTTCGGCGTGTTTCCTTCTCGTGACCCTGCCGCGTTCCATCATGTCGACGGCGTTCTCTTGCGCGTCAATCGAGCGGTAGAATTCGGCCAAGTGCTCGTCTAAGGTGAATCCCGCCTCGGTCATGGCTTGCTGCATGTTGACGGTGTAGGCCGTGTTGACCTGTCCCGAACCCGTCCCGATCGGCACAAAGTCGACGGAGGTGACGCCATAGAGGGCCACTTTTTCCGAGCCGTTCATGGGCAGGGTGCTCTTGTCGTTCTTCAGCAACACAATGCCTTCTTGCGCGGCTTGGCGGGCCACTTGGGCATGGGCTTTCAGATTGGGCTTGTTGGAGTATTTGTAGCCTTTGAAACGCGGGGTCTTGACGATGTAGTTCAGCAGGTTACGCACGTTGCGGTCGAGTTCTTCTTGGCTGATTTGTCCGTCTTTTACGGCGGCCATCAGGCGGTCGATTTCCATTTGGTAGCCGGGTTCCATCAAGTCGTTGCCCGATTTGGCGGACTTCACGGTGTTGTCCTTGCCGCCCCAGTCGGTCATCACGATGCCGTCGAAGCCCCATTCGTCGCGGAGCACGGTGGTGAGCAGCCCTTGTTTCTGCTGGGTGTACTCGCCGTTCAGTGCGTTGTACGACGACATCACCGTCCACGGCTTGCCTTCCTTGATGACGATCTCAAAGTTCTTGAGGTAAATCTCCCTGAGGGCGCGGCTACTGACGCGGGCGTCGTTTTCGGTGCGGTTGGTTTCTTGGTTGTTGGCGGCAAAGTGCTTGGCCGAGGTACCCACGCCATTCGATTGGATGCCACGCACATAGGCGGCGGCCATCTTGCCCGAAAGCACGGGGTCTTCGGAATAATACTCGAAGTTGCGCCCACAGAGCGGGTTGCGGTGGATGTTCATGCCGGGGGCCAAAAGCACGTCGACGCCGTATTCCAACACTTCATTTCCCATAGCGGTGGTCACGGTTTCCACGAGTTCAGGGTCCCACGAGCTGGCGAGCAGCGTGCTGGTGGGGAAGCCGGTGCAGTAGAAGGTCTGGTCGGTGCCTTCGCGGGTGGGGTTGAAACGCAGTCCGGCGGGGCCGTCGGCAAGCACCGTATAAGGGATGCCGAGCCGCTCGATGGGACGGGTGTGGCCTGCCACGCCTTTCACTTCCGACTTGAAGCCTTCGGGCAGTCCGCCAACCAAAAGCGTGACTTTCTCTTCCGTCGTCATGGCGTTCACTACTTCTTCGATGTTGTCTTCTCGCAAGACGAGTTTCGAGGTTTGTGCCTGCGTGCTTGTGGCGACCAAAAGGCTACCCGCAAGGCAAAGCATGGTCATATAAGCTGTTTTTTTCATGATGGTAATGTTTATTTGATGATTAATTTCTTGGTTTCCAAATCGTTGCCACATTGGATTCGGACGATGTACATGCCCTTGGGCGCCTCGTTGAGGTTGAGGCGCTGGCTCCCCGATACCTTGTTGAGCGTCAGGATGCTTTGTCCCAACATGTCGTAGACGGTGACGTTGCTTTCTTCTGCCAATTCGATGGTGAAGATGCCGTTGTTGGGGTTGGGGTAGAGGGCGTTGGATTTCCTTTCGGTGACTTCCTCCACGCCGGTGATGACGCATGAACGCGGGAAGGTGATGTCGTCAATCCAAGCGCAGTCGGAGCCTACGGCGTTCGACTTGTTCTTGTCGTAGAGCCATTCGAAGCAATGGCTGCCCGCGTCGAAGCTGTAACTGGCGTATGTCCAGTCGATTTCGCCCGACCACCAATCCATCTTCCTGCCGTCGATGAAGAAGGCGAAGAGGTCTTTGTGGTATTCGGTGGAGGTCTTGAACCAGAAGCTGATGTCGCCTTCGTCGAGGATGTCGGCGTAGATGAGGAGCTTGGTGACCTCGTCGTCGTCGATGATGCCCGTGCGGGCGCAATAGGTGCCGTTATGCGACACCTCGTCGGTGACAAACCACGGCACGTCGCCGCCCTGCCGCCAATCCAAGAAGCTGAAGTCGCCGCTCTCGAAGGTCTCGACGGCGATGCCGACGGGCAAGGCATAATCCAAAGGAGTGGTGTAAGCGCCCGTGACGAGTGCCAAGTCGAGATGGAACACGGTGCCGCTCACGATGTCGTCGTCGGTGGTGACGACCAACTCGGCGGTGAAGTTGCCGTCGCTGTCCACCTCGCCGATGGGCACGGCGTTGTCCTCGATTTGGATGCCATCGGCATCGCACGAAACGGTCAGAAGTGTCGCCGGCGCAACAGCGTGCCCGATGTTATGTCCGTTGATTTTCAGCGTGATGCGCTCTCCTGGGTCAGCGAAGCCGTTGCCGTCGCCTTGACTGTCGTCAATCTCGATTTCGCCGAATTGCAGGTTGGGTGCAAGGGCGAGGAACTGCCGCTGCGTGGTATGCGTGACCTCGCCGACATAGGTCGTCAGCGCCAAAGTGAAGATGGTCTGGTCGGGGATGTTGTCGGCGATGTCAATCAAGCCGATTTGGTCGCTATGGAAGGTGCTGTTAGGCTCAAACTCGTTGATGGTGAAGCTGCTGCCGTAGGCGGTGATGTAGTCGCAGTCGGAAGTCACAGCGGCATGGACGTTATAGGCCGTCGCATCGCCCTTGTTGTAAAGGTCGCCGATGGTCCAAAGAAACTGCGATCCATATAGGGGCTCGCCGTCAAAACCGGTGATGTCGCCATAAACGTAAGGCTCGTTGCCATCGAATCCCGTCACTTCGAGGACTTGCGGCCACGCGCTCTGTCCTGTGACGACGAGGCGCATCTCTCCAATCACGTCTAAGGCGGGGGAGAAGCTGAGTTCGGCCACGCCGTCTTCATCGGTGACGCCATAGCCGAGCAGGGTCTCGCCGTCGAAGAGGCTGACGCGGAAGTTGGACAGCGGCATCCCGTATTGGTTGACTTGCACGGTGGTTGCAGTCGTCCCCGTCTTCAGACCTTGTTCATAGACCACGTTGGGCGTGAACGGCTCCTCAAACCAAGGATACAAGGCACCGTCGCCGAGCACGTTGAGGCAATAGATGTTCCAGCGCATACAGCCGTTTTCCTCGTCCTTTGCTTCAAACGGGATGACCACCCAGGGTGCGGTGGCTATCTTGGCTTCGCGCAATGCCATACCCACAGAGGCGATGTGGTCGTTGCAATAGGCGTCCACAAACTCGCGGTGGATGTGCGCCGCCATGCCGTCGCCCCACGGCACATACCAGCCGTAGCGTGAGTTGCCCGTGGTGACCACGAAGCCCGTCTCGATGGTGATCATCTTCTCCAACACGCAGCTGACGGGGAAATTGCCACAGATGCAGCCGTGTGAATGGAAAAGCTGGTAGTTGTGGTTGATGCCGTCGTTGCCGGCGAAGTAGTTGTCGCCCATCATCGAACCTGTCCAACCGGCCACGAAGTCGTCGTTGGCGTGTCCCACATGGTGTACATATTGTCCGCCCGTGCCGAAGACGTTCTTGAAGCCTACGCCGCTCCAGGTCATCTCTGGCGTGGCATAATATCTCTTGAAGCTGTAGTCCTCGGGATAGCCAAAGGTCGTGTAGTCGTAGTCGGTGCTCAGCCCGATGAGGCGTTCCATGTCGACGCTGCCATAGTAGCCGTCGCCGAGATGCTCGCCGCCGAGCACGGGAGAGGTGAACTCGCCCAAGACCGGGTTTTGCAAGTAGCTGAAGGTCTTGTGCATGACGGTCGCAAACTGCTCTTCGTTGTTGAAGGGCAGGCGTCCGATGCCGAGTTCGGGCAGCAGGTCGTCTTCGCCCACTTCGCCCCAGCGGTCGTCGCCGTCGTCGTTGAGCGTGCCGTCAAGGCAGGCGTAATACATGTCGGCGGGCAGTTGGTCTTCGTAGCCTTCTTGCGCGAAGCACCACAGGCTGCGGTAGGGCACGATGCTCACGTCACCGCCGAGGCTGACCATCTGAATGCCGTTTTCCTCGTATTCTTGGATGATATAGTTGCGGATTTGTTCTTGCACGTCGCGACCTTCCATGGTAGCATAAATCTCTTCCAAGGCGACAATGCGCGTGCGTATACCCTTGTCGTTGTACAAGTTAACATATTCTCCAAAGCGCGGCAGCCATTCCTCCGAAGTGATGACGAGCATGTCGTAGCCCCCGATTTCGCGACCGCGTTTGTGGTAGCTGCCAATCATGTTTTCGTTTTGCGCCAAACGCTTGATGGAAGCCTCGTTTTCGGGCGTGAGCCATAGCTTGCGGCTGTGGTCGTCGCGGCAGGCTTGCGTCTCGATGGTCACTTTCACCGTCTGCGCATAACCGACCTTGCCCGTGGCAGGCACATAACGCAATGGCGTGAAGCCGCTAAAGGCGAACCCGACGCCGTTGAGGTATTGCGTACTTACCGCGCTGAAACTGCGGATGGGATAGCTCTCGGTGGAACGGTATAGCTGCTCGTTTTTGGCAAACGGAATCGCCTTTTCGTTGGAAACAGGACGCGGCTGCTGATAGGGATAGAGGTTGAAACAGCCTTCAAGTTCCACGAAATCAAGAAACTCCACGTTGATGGAAAGGGCTTCTTGGCCTTGTGGCAACATCAGGCTGACGCTCTGCCAAGGCAAGGAAGGCTCGCCGATGTGTCCGATGGGCAGGCA
>CALFIT010000263.1 GCA_937877465.1 uncultured Bacteroidales bacterium
GCTGGACAGGAGCGATGCGAGGACGATTCCCATCATCGCGCTGACGGCCAACGCCTTCGACGAGGACGTGCAGCGCAGCATGCAGGCGGGATTGAACGCGCATCTTTCCAAGCCCGTTGAACCGGAGGCCCTGTTTGAAACGCTGGAGAACCTGATCAAACCCCGATCCTGACAGGCCGGCGTTCCGTTCAGTCCTCCTTCCCTTCGGTTCCGTATACTTCCCAGGCCCGCAGAGACGGAAAGGCGGAAGGATCGTCGCTCTTGACCATGCGTTCCAGCCGGAGCCATCTCACGCGGCGTCCGCCCAGATCGATCCATTGGCGCTCCCCAGTTTTTTCAAGGCTGAAGGCAATTTCATCTCCCTGGGAATCCGCCGCATGCCCCGCCACCCAGTAGGCGTCGTGGGGAAAATCCGCGCGCAGGGTCAGCGCCATGCGCCGGGCCAGGATTTCCCGGCCAAAGTCGATTTTGCACCAGGCATCGCTCCTGGCGCCGATCCCCCAGCTTTCATAAGGCCATTCCCCGTGAGAGGTATTAAACCGCAGACCGTCGATCACATTCCGGGCGGCAAATACGGATTCATTTCTCGTTTCCACGTTGGCGGTGCAATGGGGATAAAAATCCGTTTCTCCCCGCAGATCGGCAGGATTCCGGGCCAGATCGCGAACCGCCGACAGCTCCGCTCCCGACATGATTCGGGCGGTTATGATATGCCGTTTGCCTTCAAAGGCTCCCGGCGCATAGGCCAGACGGTGTTCCCCCTGCGGAATGGGCCAGGTCATTTTTCCCCGGGAAAGATAGACCTCCCCTTCCGGCAGCGCAGCTCTCGAAGATGGCGCCGAAGATGGTGGGGCTGATTTCGCTCCAGTCGAATTCGCTTGAGGCGTGTTTCACAAGCAGTTCCTTGATGTCGTCCGTCAGCGGCGGGATGGTTCGGTCCTGCTCGGTGAAGAGTCCGCCGTTCACGTAGGGGAAGGCGGCCAACGCCTCTTCAAGATACTCGTCGCGTTCTTCCGTCTTTTGGTCGAGCACTTGGAACAAGTCGAGCAAGGCCCGGCGAAGGTCCTTGGCCTCAAAGGAGTTGAGGTAGTCGCCAAAGATGGACTTGTGCCCGAAGATGCCCGCGTCCTCGGCATAGAGGCAAAACACGATGCGCACGCAGAGCATGTTGAGGCTGCGGAGCGTGGCGGGGCTTGGGTTTTCGGCGTCTTTGTATTGCTTGAGGATGGCATCGTATATCTCGCCGATGATGTCGCCGGCCTTCTTGGAGATTTCGAGTTCCTTTTGCAGGTGGACGCTGCCCGTGTCGGTGAGGAAAGAGAGGCGGTAGAACTCCTTTTCGAGGTTTTCCAGAAGGATTTCCTCCGGCTCGCCGTTGGGCTGCTCCATGTCATAGACAAGGAAACTCTTGAAGTTGCAGGTCACCACCCAACGGGGGTGTTTCGAGACGGGCAGCTCGGTGATATAGCGTTTGGCTTGCTGGAACGGGTTCAGCTGTGTGCCGTCGCTCTGTTTGATGGGCGCACGGAGGTCTTTTTCGAGGCTTTTCTGCTCGATGAGGACCTTGGTGGCCGATATGTAACCGTCGATGAACGAGGTGTGGTCGAGTTTCACTTGGTCCTCGAAGCTGATGAAAGAGGCAAAGTCTTGCACGCCAAACACGTTGCAGAGCAGGTCGAGCCAAAACTTCTGCGACTCGCCTTTCTCGTAGCCTTTGCCGGTCCAGTCGGCGACGAACTTACGGGCGGCTTTCTGTTGCTCAATGGGGGTCATGGCAGGTGGTGTTTTGGGTGCAAATATAGGTTTTTTCCAAAAACACCTCCAAAAGGCAAAGCGTAATGCGCCACAAAGCAACTCATTTCTCCAACCACTCCAACCCGAAGTTATAAAACACCATCGAATAGCCCAAGGTGTCGCCGTCGGATTCCTCCACATAGAAGCCGATGGTGTGGTCGGGCAGGATGCAGAGCGAGGAATAGGCCCCGTCGTAAGGCACGATGCACTTGCTCACGGGCCAGGTCCGGCCTTCGTCGTAGCTGACATACACCGTCACGTTCTTGCGGCCCTCGGCACAAGGCAAAGAATGCAGCAACACGTTCTTTCCGCCCTCTTTTTCAGAGGAATAACGGATGATGTCGCCATTGCAGGCCGTAGCCACGAGGTCGGGCCAGACGGAGGTCTCGGGCTGCCAGGTGATGCCGCCGTCATCGGAAATGTTGTACCACCGCTCGCCTTCGTGACGGATGCTCATCAGGATGCGACCGTCGGCAAGCTCCACCACTTTGGCCTCGTCGCCGCGTTGGGAGGCGCGACCCGAAAGCTGCCAGGTCTCGCCGTTGTCGTCGGAATAGACCACATAGTTGCAGGCTGCCCATTCCTCATCGACGCGCACGGCCAACACGAACATGATGCGCCCCGTGGAGGTCAAAAGGCCGTTGCCCGAGGCGAAGAAGGCCGACCACCAAGTGCGGCTCGCCTCGTTGGGGCACCGTGCGCCATAAAGCTCGTCGGTGATGTCTTTCGGCTCGGTCCACGTCTGGCCGTTGTCGAAACTCCGCGCGAGGTAGGTGCGCAGCGGGTTCTCGGGCCGACCTTGGAAGAAGCCACAGCCGCCCACGAAAGCCGCCAAGAGGCCGCCTTCGTCGTTGGTGCGCACCAAGGCACAGTCGCCATAGCCTTTTCCCACGCCTTGACCTTCCATCAAGGTGGTTGGCTCGCTCCAAGTGCGTCCACCGTCGGTGCTCCGGTTGACCACGATGTCGATGTCCTCCGGTAGGTCGATGTCGTTGTATTTCCGCTTGTCGGAGGCAATGACCAAAGAGCCGTCCTTCGCCGTAATGATGGCCGGGATGCGGTAGTTCGTTGAGTTGTAGTCGCCCGGGCGGTAAATCACCGTGCGCGTGATGATGGTGTCGGTCGCGGTTTCGTCGGACGACGAAGTCTTTCCATTATGGCCGCAGGCCGCAAAAGCAAGGCACAACGCCATTGCCAAAAACAATTTTCCATAAAGTCTCATAGCTCGTTCATTTGATGATTGCGCAAAGATAAGAAAATCCCCGTTCCCGAAAGCGATTCTTTCCGAAACGGGGATGATTACGCGCAAAAAACGTCCTCAATGCGTCACCACGACGCGCTGGTTGCTGACCGTGCCGTCGGTTTCCGTGATGCAGAAAAGATATACGCCGTTGCTGAATTGCGAAAGGCTGACATTCAACATGTTGCCATTGGCGGCGATGGTCTGCAACAGGTTGCCCAACAGGTCGTAAATCCTCACGGATTGGATGCCGCCATCAGCCTCGACATGCACCTGCGTGTTGGCCGGATTGGGGAACAACCTGCACGTTGAAACGACGTTTTCGCCCACGGCCTCAAGGCTCTTTAGGCTTGCGGCACACCTCACGGAGGTCATGCCATCGGGATAGACGGCCTGAACCTCAACCACATACACCTCGCCCGCCACGGGAGCGAAGGAATAGGAAAGCTGCGCCGCGTTTTCAAGCACCTGTTCCCTATTGACGAAGACGTTGTAGCCCAAAGGATTGCCTTGGCTCGGGGCGTTCCAAGTGGCTTGCATGACGTTGCCGCTTTCAGCCAAGGTGAGGTTCCCGACGGGATAGGGATGGATGTTGGTGTATTCGTAGGCCAAGCGGCTGTTGAGGACTTCCTTCGAGTCGCATTGCGCCCAAACCGCCACCTCAAGGTCGGTCATCTCCTCGACATTGGTATCCGTCATATCTTGCTCAAACTCAAGGTGCTGCACCTCTCCCGTGACAAACGACATTGGCGTGCCGTTTTGGTCGGGGAGCATCTTCATCACCACATGGTAAAGCTCGGTTTCGCCGTTGTTGCCGATGTTGCCGTGGGTGGCTTTTTCGTTCACGGTGACGAAGACGATGGCCTCGGCGTCAACGTAAGGCATCATGTCGACTTTGACGCTGATTTGGTTGCCGTTGCGTGCAAACGAGCCTTTGATGTCCATGAAGGCGTCGACGTCGAGATGGCTCACGAAAGCCGGTTCCTCAACGGGGTCTTCGCCTTGGTATTCACCATCCAAGAAAGTGGCCGGAACGCCAATCACGCCGTAATAATCCATGTGGTCGAGGCACTCTTGGGTGCTGTAGGGGTCGCCGAGGGTGGAGAACTTCGAATAGGTCCACCTGCCCGGATGGTTGTTGCAAATCTCCTTCAGGTTCTGGTTGTTGATCACACAAGGGCCGCAGGTCGTCGACGAGAAATTCTCGATCATCACGATACGCTCGGTCGAGCCGATGGTCACCTGTATGTTCTTGGTCATCACATCGTTGGCTTGGTTGTCGTCGGTGGTGCCGTTCACCGCACGCAGCTTGACCTTCAGGTCGTAGTTGCCCGGCATCACCTTGGCCGGCACGCCAAACTCAAGTTCGGCCTGCCCTAAAGTAGGAATGTTGACCGCAAAAGTCTCGACCACAGGAGCCTGACCGTCAATCTCGTATTGTGCCTCGATGGAGGTGATGGCCGTATAGCCATAGTTGGTAACCTCGAAGCCGACGTTCAGCGCGTCGAAAGCAACCCTTGCAGGCACATTGATGGAGGTAATGCCAAGGTCGAAGTTTTCCATCGTATATGCCTCAATATCATCGAAATACCAGTTGTTGATTTCGTAAGTATCGCCTTCGTAAAACACGCAAAGAAGCACGTTGGGCTGCCCCATGTCGGGGGTCTGGATGGTCTGGCTGACCGAATAGGCGGTGCTTTGCCAATAGCTCTGCGACCAGCCCACGTTCCACGTCGTGCCGCCGTCGGAAGAAGTGGCGATGCCGATGACGCTCGGTTCGTAGGAGAACCCGTCGAGGCAATGCTTGAACGAGAAGGTCACGCTGCCGACGCCCGTCAAGTCGACAGGAGGCGCGACGAGGCGCGAGATGCCATCGAAACGGGGATTCCAATTCAGCACGGCCTCATTGGGCTGTCCGAGGGCCATGTTCGACATCGATACCGACCATTGGTTGAGGCCTTCCCCCATGATTGTCCAGCCTTCGGGCCATGCCGACCCGTCGAAACTTTCATGCACGAACACCGCGCGATTTTGGGCTTCCGTCGCCGTCGCTATCAACAGCGCCATCACGACAAAAAACAAAGATTTCTTCATAACTCGTAAAAATTGATTGGATTTTGAACTAATTAAAAATTGTTCTGAATTGGTTAAAATTGGATTATCGGGCGCAAATATATGGAAAAAAAGGACACCTTTTGGCGCGATTTTCCAAAAAACGGGGAAGAAAAATACAATTACTTGAAAATCACGGCAAAAATCGTCATGTTCTTGTCGCTTTGCACGAGCGTCAGGTTGCCGTTGTGACGGAGCATGATTTGTCGCGAGAGGCTCAGGCCGATGCCCGTGCCGTTGGGTTTGGTGGTGTAGAACGGGATGAAGATCTCGTCGATTTGCCTAAGCGGGATGGGCTTGCCGTTATTGGTCACGCGGATGACGGTCTGGTCCTCGGAATTCAAGGTGGCCGTGATGCGGATGGAGTTGGCGTCGGCCTGCACCGCGTTCTTAATCAGGTTGTTGAACACTTGCATGATTTGGCCCTCGTCGGCAAAGACCAACAGGTCGGGCGTGTCGGCGTTGTAGGTCAAGGTGACGCCCTGCTCCGCGACCTTGGCCTTGTTGAGGCGCAACACGCGCTCCATCAGCTCATCGACCATCAAGGCCTTGCGGACGGGAGGCTGAGCCTGTGTCATACTGCGGTACGACTCCACGAAGCGGATGAGGTCTTTCGACGATGCCGAGATGGTCTCCAAACCCGCCTTCATGTCGATTTCGTCCGACTTGGAGAGCGCGTCGCTGAGCGAGGCGATGGGCGCGACGGTGTTCATGATCTCGTGCGTCATCACGCGGAACAGCTTGCTCCACGAGGCCTCCTCGTTGACGGCGTTGCGCCGCTCGAAGATGCCTCGGATGCGGTTGAGGGCGCGGTTGAGGGCCGACCTTTCCTTGAAACGGAAGTTCAGCTCCCCGTCCTCCAAGGCATCCATCATGAAGGAGACCTTGTGTGCATCGTGGCGGTGCACCAAAAAGGCCGTCACCACGACCGCCACGGCGACCGCCGTCAGCACAACCGCAACCCAAGCCCAAGTGCTCATATCCCGTAGTCTTTCAAGCGTTTATACAAGGTCGGGCGGCTGATTCCCAAGGCTTTGGCGACCAAGGTCAGGTTGCCGTTGTGTTTCTTGAGCGCGGCACGGATGACCTGTTCCTCGGCCTTCTCCAAGGTCTCGGCTGACTTCACCGGATTCTCCTCCATCAGCTCGGAGGCGCGGATTTGGATGTCCTCGGCGCGGATGAGTTCCGTCTCGGAATAGATGACCGCCTTCTCGATGCAGCCTTGCAGCTCGCGGATGTTGCCGCTCCAGCGGCAGCGTTTCAGGAGGCGTCTCGCTTCGGGGGAAAGCCCCTTTGCCTGACGGTGGTATTTTTCGGCGTATTGCTTCACGAAAAGCTCTGACAATGAAACGATTTCGTCCTTCCGCTCGCGCAAAGGCGGCAGGTGCAGCGGCATCGTGTTGATGCGGTAGTACAAGTCCTCGCGGAAACGCCCTTCCTTGACCATCGCGGCCAAGTCCATGTTGGAGGCGCAAACCAAGCGGATGTCGATGGGGATGGACTTCGTGTCGCCGACGCGGGTGATGGTGCGGTTTTGGATGACGCGCAGCAGCTTGGCCTGTTGGCTCAGCGGGATGTTGCCGACCTCGTCCAAGAACAATGTCGTTCCGTCGGCCTGCTCGAACTTCCCGATGTGGTCGGCGTGGGCGTCGGTGAACGCGCCTTTCACATGGCCGAACATCTCGCTCTCGAACAGCGTCTCGGTGACGGCACCCATATCGACGCTCACCATCGGCTTGTGCGAGCGCATCGAGAGGCGGTGAATCTCGTTGGCCAACACATCCTTACCCGTGCCGTTCTCGCCCGTAATCAAGACGGTGACGTCGGTCGGGGCGATGCGTTCCACTTGCTGCCGCAGTTGCTTCATCGCCTCGCTTTCGCCCCACTGCATCGTGGGCGTGGCATTAGGGGCTTGTGGGGCGGCTTTTTTGCGTTTCTTGCAGGCCTCTTCGAGGATGCCGAGCAGCTTGGCGTTGTCCCACGGCTTCACCACGAAGTCAAAGGCACCGCGTTTCATGCCCTCCACGGCAAGGGCGATGTCGGCGTAGGCCGTAAAGAGCACCACCTCCACTTCGGGGAAGTCGCGCTTCATCTCCGAGAGCCAAAACAGGCCTTCGTTGCCCGTGTTGATGTCGGTCTCGAAGTTCATATCGAGCAGCACCGCATCGGGATTGAAGCGGCGCATCGTGTCCATCAGGACGTTGGGCGTGGCGATGAGTTCCACCTCGGCAAAACGCATCGAAAGCAGGATGTTCAGCGCGGAGCGGATGCCCGCGTTGTCGTCGACGACAAGTATTTTTGATTTGAGTTTACTCATGGCTGCAAAATTACCGAAAAAAAATTACCAAAAAAACATAATTTGCAAAATCACCCCTTCTTCAACGCCACCGCCTCGATGACGGTGTAGATTTTGCTTTGGCTTAGGAATTTGAGATAACTGCTCATGATTCAGGGATTTAAGATTTAAGATTTAAAATTTAAAGATTCAAAATTTGAGTGTAGAAAAACTCATTGCCATTTCAATCCCGTCAAGTCAAAATGATAGGTAAGGTCTTCGTCTTTTTCATGAAGCAGGAACATGGTCATATAGATGGGCAAATAAACCAAGCGTTCCTTGACTTGGACGTTCTCCTGACAGAAAACCAACGCTTTCGGGATGGCATATTCTTCGTTGTCCATAATGTTGGCAAGCGCACGGTGCCGTTCAAAATCCTTCCCCGACTTCACCTCGACAGGCAACGCTTCGCCTTGATATTCCACGACAAAGTCGAGTTCGCCTTGTTTCTTGCTGTTGAAATAGAAAAGGTCGTGATCGATGGCGAAACCGTGGGCATAAAGCTCTTGGGCAACCAGATTCTCGAAGGCCGCTCCATAGTTGACATTATGGTTGTTCAACAGTCGGACTTGGATGTCGCCTCCATACATGGCAGCCAACAGTCCCACATCGTTGAGAAACAATTTGAAAAGGTTGCGTTGCTTATTTAGAAGCAATGGCATTTTCGGCACTTCCACGTTGTAGGTCGGAAGCGCTACGCCAGCATCCTTCAGCCAAAGGAAACCGCTCTCGTAGCGGGCAAAACGGGCTTTTTCGCTCAACTCCTTCAAAATGAAACGTTTGTTTTTGGCGTTCAGTTCCGAAGGGATCAAGTTATAGATTTCCTCAATCTGAAGCTTGCGCTCTTTCTCATACTTGGTAATGTCGCGCTTATAGGTTCGGATGATGTCGCGTTGTTGGTTGATGACACTGCGCAAGTTGTTGGTGTCCAAATACTTCTGTACTGCGGCTGGCATTCCGCCTACAATCATATAAAGCGTGACCAATTCCAACATCTTTTTGTGGATGAACTCATCAACAGGGTCTTGGTTCTCATAGCATTCCTTTAAGTGGCTCACCACCTCTTCACCAACGCCCATTGCTTTGACAAACTCTTCCAAATCAAGTGGGTACATCTCCAACTCGCCCATATAACCTACAGGGACGCTGCGCAAGTCTTTCAATTCAACCCCAAGGAGAGAACCGCTCATGACATAGCGGTAGCTACCCTCGTCCACAAGGAACTTGATAGCCGTCACCATCTCGTCGCACTCTTGAACCTCATCGAAGAAGATGAGGGTTTTGCCCGGAACTAACTTCCTTCGGATGAATGCCGAGAGGCGCATCAAAATGTCTTCGGCACTTTTAGGCTGGCTGAACAATTCCACCGCATCGGGCTGCTCAATGAAATTGATTTCAACCACCTGCTCAAAGACCTCCTTGGCGATGGTTCGAATGGCAAAAGTCTTGCCCACTTGCCTCGCTCCTGTCACCAACAAAGCACGCTTGTCGTTGGCAAAAAACTCCCTGAGAAAACTGTATGCTTTTCTGTTTATCATAAAAACTTGTATTTCAACGCGCAAAGATACAACTTTTTACATTATCCAAGCAAAAAAGCACATATTTTTGACACTTTTCCAAGGAGTTTTTCGCCATTTTTGACACTTTTCCAAGAATTTGAAACTCACTCCGTCCGCAGCGACTTCACCGGATTGACCGTGGCCGCCCGCAAGCTGCGCAGGGTGACCACGCTCACCGTGACGGCCAAAACCGCCAGCAACGCCAAGGCGAACACCCAAACATGCAGCGGCACCTGATAGGCGAAGCCTTGCAGATAACGCCGCATGATGACCACGCTGACAGGCACGGCGACGACGAAACACACCAGCACAATCTTCACGAAGCGCGAGTTGAACATCGACAGGATCTGCCCCACCGTGGCGCCATGCACACGGCGGATGCCGATTTCCTTGCGGCGGTGCTCCGTCTCGAACATCACCAAGCCGAACACGCCCATCAGCGAGATGACGATGGCCAAGATGGTGAACAGCGTGACCAACTTCGAGAGGTTTTGCTCCTTCTTGTATTGGCTTTGCAGCGTTTGGTCGAAAAGCTGCACGTCGTAATCCTCGGCGGCGATGTCGGGGTCCAACTCGTTCAGGATGGTCTGGATGCGCTTCATCACGGCGGGGACGTCCACGCCTGCCTCGGTGCGGACAAAAAGCTGCATGCAAGGCCGCCACGGTTTCTTGCCGAAGACGTACAAGGCAAACGGTCCAATCTCGTTGCGCAAGGCGGAATAGTTGAAGTCCTTGCAAATCCCTGCAACCTCGGCCAAGCCGTTGGTATGGCCTTGAATCTGGTCGCCCAAATGAATGTCATACATCTTCTGAGCCGTCTCGTTGAGGATATAAACCCCGTCCTCCGATTGCTCGTCGGAAGGGGTGAAATCGCGTCCCTCGGCCAGCTCGATGCCCATGAAATCCAAGAAGTTCCACGAAACGGGATAGCATTGCCAATGCACCTTGCCGCCCTTGAAGTCGCGGTTCCAGCCCATACGCTCGTCCTTAATAAACGGACCGTCGCCCCATGCCACGTCCTTGATGGCGGCATCGGCCTTGAGAAGGCTTTCGGCGGCTTCGCGATTGGCGCCTAATTTCGACGTGGCCATCACTGTGAGCAGTTGTTCCTTGTCGAAGCCCATGTTGCGGTTGAGCATGAACTGTCGTTGCTCGCGGATGAATATCGCGCAGATAATCAGCACGATGGAAACGGTGAATTGCAAGCCAATCAAGCCGATGCGGAAAGCCTTGCCTTTTTGGGTGGTGCCGAGCGTGCCTTTCAGGGCGAAGGCGGGATTGAACGAGGTGGCGAACAAGGCCGGATAGAGGCTGGCCGCAACGGAAATGAGCAACGCGGAGCCGATGGTCAAGGCGACAAGACCCCAGTTTTGGTTGAAATCGAGCGGCGTGTCGATCAGCGAGGCCAAGGTGGACTGCCTGAACAGCGTCACGACGGCCACCGCCAAGGCCAAGGCGATGACGACCATCGTCACCGACTCGCCCACAAACGACATCACCAACGAGAAACGGCTGCTGCCCAAGATCTTGCGCGTGTTGATGTTGCGCAGGCGCAACGGCACCATCGCGAAGAAGAAGTTGATGTAGTTGATGAAGGCGATGACGACCACCGCAATGGCGATGGCTAAAAGGGTCATCGTCGTGGTGCGGTTGCCCGTCATGCCCGGCGCGTTGATGTTGGGGGCGAAATACGTGTCGGTGAGTTTCATCAGGTGGAGATTGATGCTGCCGATGGCCTCGTCCCACTGGGCCAAGTCCTCTTCCGAAAGCGAGGTGGGGTCAACGCCGTTCATGCGCATATTGGCCTCCTTCATGGCGGGTTTGGCGGCCTCGTCGAAAGCCTTGGGGTCGGCGCCTTCGCGGAGCTTCACGAAATAGTTGAAGCCCCATTCGCTCCAGTTGTCCAAACTGCGGTTGCCGATGTTGTAAAACATGTCGAAAGAGGCGCAGTCGCTGTTGGCGGGCATGTCCTTGTAGATGGCGACGATGACGGCGTCTTCAATCGAGATGCCGCGCCAGTCCTGCTTGCGCAGCTTGGCCACGTCGCCCACCTGCACGCCGAGGCGCTGGGCCGCCGATTCCGAGACGGCATAGGTGATGCCGTTGATCCAGTCGTCCCAGTTGCCCGCGACGAGTTCGATGCCGAACACATCCCTGCCGCCCTCGCTGAAAGCACCGATTCTGACGCTCATTTGCCGGTTGTCGTCGAGGATGATGTGGGCGGTCGAGCAGTTCTTGCCCACGTAGGCGCAGCCGCCAGCCTCCGCATCGGGCGAAGCCGCAATGACGGCTTCCGCTATCGGGCGGCAAATCCAACTTGAAGCGCCATGGTCGGCAAACTGGTCACCGACCATCATGCAATAGATGCGGTCGCTGTCGTTGAGGGCCTTGTTGTAGGACAGGTCGTGGCGCACCTGCACGAGGATGATATAGAGCGCGGCGAAGGCGGCGGTGAGTCCAATCACGTTGAGCACCGACGACGCGAGGGTGGTTTTCCCTTTTTTGAATAGTCTCATAGTTCAATTGTTTTTAAGGTCACAAAACCCACAAAACTTTTTTTGTGGTTGGGGAAGCCTGCCAACCGGCGGGCTTCCGGCGGCACACGGTTGTGCAGCCGCCACACCTATCATTGAGGTTTTGCATTGTTTTGTAGGTTTTGTGACGAATCTTTGGTTTGTTTACAGCTGCGAGAGCACCTCCTCCACCACGCGGCCGTCGAAGAGGTTGATGATGCGGTCGGCATAGCCGGCGTCGCGCTGCGAGTGGGTCACCATGACGATGGTGGTGCCTTCCTTGTGGAGGTCGGTGAGCAAGTCCATCACCTCGCGGCCGTTCTTCGAGTCGAGGTTACCCGTAGGCTCGTCGGCGAGGATGAGCTTGGGGTTGGCGACGACGGCGCGGGCGATGGCCACCCTTTGCTGCTGGCCGCCGCTGAGCTGTTGCGGGAAGTGCTCGGCGCGGTGCTTGATGGCCATGCGCTCCATGATTTTCGTCACGCGCTCCTTGCGCTCGGCGGCGGGGATGTTCATGTAGCGCAACGGCAGCTCGATGTTCTCATACACGTTCAGCTCGTCGATGAGGTTGAAGCTCTGGAACACGAAGCCGATGTTGCCCTTGCGGAACTGGGTGCGGTCCTTCTCCTTGAGGTCGCCCACCTGCTGCCCCAGCAGCTCGTAGCTGCCTTCCGAGGGGTTGTCCAAGAGGCCGAGGATGTTGAGCAAGGTGGACTTGCCGCAGCCCGAAGGCCCCATGATGGCGACGAACTCGCCGTCGTTGATTTCGAACGAAACGCCGTTCAGCGCGAGGGTTTCGATGTCTTCCGTGCGGAAGATCTTCACTAAGTTTTCTACTTTGATCATGACTTTTGATGTTTAATTGTTGGTTATACGATTAATTTGTTGGTTTTATTGCCTTTGCGTTAGCGCAGGGACTTACGTCGCCTGCTTACTGTTTGCTCTTGTGTTTGGTGCAGGGACTTACGTCGCCTGCTTACTGTTATGTCGCCCCTACGGGGCTTTGTTGGGTTTACAATTTAGCTGCATTTTGCCATAGCAAACGCCGTGCCAAAATTACAACAATTTGATATTCAAGGATTTAAGATTTAAAATTCAAAAAATTGGTGTAAAGATTCTTTACACGGTGTAAAGAAACTTTACAGTGGTTTGTTTCAAAAAGCCGAGGCTTAGTCTGCTTCGAGGGCAACAAACTCCCATCGACCACCTTTTTTGGGGCCGACGTGACGAACCTTTTCGCTCATCTTCTCCAATTCCCTTCGAACTGAAATGTAGGGGATACCAAGTAATTTTGAAAGTTGTGTAATAGACAATCTATTGTTTTCTTTCAAGAGAGAGAGAATCTGCTCTTGTCTTGTAGAAGTCTCTCTTTGTCCGTTTCCACATATGTTTGTAGCATCTATTCCATGCTCATTTTCACGCTCATTTTCATGCTCATTTTCACGCTCATTTTTATGCTCATCAAGATCATTTTCCCTCGCAATGGCCCATTGCGGAATATGGAAAACCGTTGAAACCATATTGTTGTTGAACGTATTAAACTCTGGCAGGGGAACATTATGCTTCCTACATTCGTCTGCCATCAGTTTGATGCCTCGTCCCCAACTTTCAAACAATTCCCGATAATAGAACGATTGGGCAATCAAAGGGTTGTGCGGCACCGACAAAGGTGCCTCTAAAGAATCATTGAAGTCAATTTGCAAGGGGAATCGACCTAAATTGTTGATTTCCACCCTGTCATCATAAATGGCAATCGTTGTGGCCGCACCAATTGAGTTGTATTCCCGATGGCAAAGTGCATTGACAACCGCCTCTCGCAATGCCTTATAAGGCAAGGTCAATTCTTCTTCACGGATAAGGCCTCGCACCACGCCGGAAAGCGACAAATGCTTGAAAAAGAACGACATGGCCTCGTCAAGTAACTTGAACGCATTTCCGCCAACCTGCCTATTATCGATAAACTCTTCCTTTGTTGTGCCCTTGAATCGTGCCAATCTGAGTTGACATTGCGCATAGTCCATCCTTGCGTGGTTGGTGTATAGCACCACTGCGGCATTGGTCAATTTGCCGTCGGACATCAGTTCCATTCGGGTAAGTGTGTCAGTCAACGGTGCCACCAACGACGATTCGGGCAAACGGCCTTTTTCAATCCCTACACGAACTGTTCGGCGAATCTCTTCCTCATCCAAATCGGACAGGGAAATGTTGGGGTTGGTCTTCTGTTCCCATCGCAGGCCACCCCAATTGCGTTGTGTCAAAAGATCGTTGTAATGGATTTGGCTCATTACTGAGGTGGCCGATTGGTTTCTCGAATAAGCCCTTCCCTTATAGCAATAAGGCTTCTCCGAGTTGCCCGAAACGGACAGGGCTACAATCTGCCTTCCAGTATCTTCATCCAGCGGAATGTAATCCACGTTCACAAGCGGGAAAGGCTCAAATTGGTTGAGACATTCGGCTATTGTACGCTTGGTGCTGTCGGCTACCTGCTGACCTTTCATCTCGCCATCGTCCCCAATCCCGAACAACACACAGCCGCCCTCACCGTTCAGGAAAGCGCAAAGCGATTCCATGCCGCGTTCCAATTGCCCCGTGGTCTTCTTAAACTCTAATGTGGCTGACTCTCCTTTACCGATCAGCACCTCAATATCCTTGATTGTCATCATAGCCGTGATTTCACGGCACAAATTTACAACCTTTTAGAAAAACATTCGCGCTTTCCATCTGAAAAATCGCGGAAAGGTGTATAAACAACCCTTGTAAAAATCGCGGAAAGGTGAATTATGAAACGAAAAATATACGACAAGCTATTGCAATGGAAGAATGAGCGAAATGGCACAACCGCCTTGCTCATCGAGGGTGCACGCCGCATCGGGAAAAGCTACACCGCCGTGGAGTTTGCCCAAAACGAGTACGACTCCTACATTTTGATTGACTTCAGCAAAGCGCCTGCCCGTGTCAAGTCGTGGTTTGACGACTATCTGGAGGACGTGGACACGCTGCTGCAAAACATCCAGCTCCACTACAAGAAAACGCTCACGCCACGCAAGTCGCTCATCATCTTCGACGAAGTGCAAAAATGCCCCCGAGCCCGTGAAGCCATCAAGACATTGGTGACAGACGGACGTTTCGACTATTTGGAAACCGGCTCGCTCATTTCCATCAAGAAAAACGTGGAAGACATCGTCATCCCATCCGAAGAAGAAGGCCTCGACATGCATCCGATGGACTTCGAGGAGTTTCTTTGGGCCATGGGAAATGACGTGCTGATGCCCTACATCCGAAAACAATTTGAGAAACAACAACCTATGGGCGATTTCCACCGCGACGCGATGCACTATTTCCGCCAATACATGATTGTGGGAGGCATGCCGCAAGCCGTGGCCGAATATGTGCAGACAAAGGATTTCAACAAAGTAGATGCCATCAAGCGACAGATTTTACGCCTCTACAAAAACGACATCAAGAAATACGCAGGATCGGCGACAGCCCGCGTGGAGGCCATCTATGACGCTATCCCCGGACAACTCCAAAAGCACGAGAAAAAGTTCACCCTTTCGGCACTAAAAGACGAAGCCCGGATGCGCGAATACGACAGCGCCTTCTTCTGGCTCGACGATGCCCGAATCGCCAACCTCTGCTACAACACGACCGCACCCAACATCGGCCTGCAGCTCAACGAAGATCGCGCCTCGCTCAAATGCTATTTCTGCGATACGGGACTGCTTATCTCGATGGCTTTCAACGCCCGTGGCATCGTCAGCCAAGAGATTTACCAAAAACTGATGTTCGACAAGTTGGAAATCAACGAAGGGATGTTGGTGGAAAACATTGTGGCACAAATGCTTAAAGCGACTGACAAACGGTTGTTTTTCTACAACAACTACGACAAGGGAGATGCCGAAAACCGCATGGAGATCGATTTTCTGATCCAGAAGGAGACCGTCACCTCGCGGCACAACATTTCGCCCGTCGAGGTCAAGAGCAGCACCAACTACACCTTGACCTCGATAAAGAAATGCATCGAAAAATACCGCAACCATCTATCCACGCCATACGTCCTTCACTCCAAGGACTTGGAAATCAAAGACGGGCTGGTCTTTTTGCCACTCTATATGACGCCGTTGCTGTAACACTTTCCAGAAAATGTGATTTTTTCACCGTTTTTCTTTCCGAAAATGTGATTATACATAATGTAACTACTTGAAATATAGCTTAATAAGCAGTTTTTATCACCTTTTTCACTCCTTCTTCAGCACCGCCGCCGGGTTCATCCGGGCCGTGCGCACGCTCTGCCAGATGACCGAGACGAAGGCCAACACGACCACCGCCAAGCCAGCCGCAGCGAAAATCCACCACGAGAGGCCGATGCGGTGCGTGTAGTCCTCAAGCCAACGGTGCATCACGAACCAGCCTATGGGCACGCCCACCACAAAGGCCACGCCCACCAGCTTCATGAACGAAAGCACCAACTCGCGCAACACGCCGCCATAGTCGGCGCCAAACACCTTCTTCACCGCCACCGACCGGCGCTCCTGCTGCATGTAGTAGGAACTCATGGCAAACAAGCCCAAAGCCGACACCAACATCGACAGCATGGTGAAAATCAGGACGATGCGAAGCAGACGACTTGATGAAGCGTAATTGTTTTTGATCACATCTTCTACATATTGCGCCTCAAATATCTTGTCGGGGAAAAACTCATTGGCAATCGCCTCCAAACGGGCGAAGGCTTCCTTGTGGCTGCCCGTGGTCTTCACGAGGAACCAATGACACATATTATCGGGATAGGCATCCTTATAATTCTTCACCATCGTTCCCCAATCATCCTCGCTTCCAAACGGCGCAGTACCAAAGTCGTAATAAACGCCGCCAATGGGCACCGCGCCTGTAATGGATTGATACTCCTGAGCGCTTTCGTCAAGTCCCAACAGTTTGAAACTCGACTCCGTAAGCCAATACCCATCAGGGTTGTTGTTGTCCTGTTTCTCTTTCAATCCCAATATCTTGAAATAGCCTTCATCGCCCATCACCAACTTAAAGCTGACGTATGACTCATCGTCGATTTGAACCGTATTGCCAAAAAAACTACCCAAAGCCGGAATCGGTATGCCCTTGCCCACTTCCTCCACAAAAGGCTCGTTTTTGAAACGATCCAACATCGGCTGAATCTTGGAAGACAAGCCGTAATTGTTGTTCACCACCACAATGTCCTTGGTGTTGAAGCCCAAATCGGCAGTGACCATAAAACGGATTTGAAGGAACATCGTCAGGGCAGCCACGAGCATCACGACGGCTACGGCATTTTGCACCACGATGATGACGGGACCATAGACCGTCCGTGTCTTCACCCGCAACGAGCCTCGCACAATCTCAATGGGTTGCGCTTTTTGTATCAGCAATGCGGGCACCAGCCCTGCAACAATTCCCAACACCAACACGAACGCGACGACAAGCAGCACACTGCCCACCGAGGCCATCCCGAACACCGAAATGGGGTATTCGAGCAATTCGGAGGCCTTGGGCGCAAGGGCTTCGGCAAGCAAGATGGCCAAGCCCATTGCCACGGCGCACAAGGCGACACACTCGCCGATGATTCGCATGAAAATGCCCGCCTTGGTCGCTCCGACGAGCCTTCGCGTGGCCATCTCCTTGGCACGGAAACCCGTCAATGCGGTAGTGAGATTCACATAGTTGAGCACAGCGAAAAGGAGCAGCACAAGGCAGACAGCCAACAACAAATTGACCATCTTTCGCGAGCCTAATATTATGGTTTGTGAATAGTCGCTGGAATCGGCACTCGAAAAATAAACATCACGAAGCGGGATGATGCGCACGTCCGTTTGCCGACCGCTGGCATAAACGAAATAGTTCTTTTTCAGGAAATCCACAATGTCGTCATGCCTTGCGTAAAGGTCGGCATTGGGGTTGGTCATCAGGAAGCAGACGCCGCCGTTTGACTGGTTCATCGCCTCGTTGTGGTTGGGAATGAGTTTCGGAAGCAACTCGCCACGGCACAACACGTCGGGCGCATCGATGACGGAATTGCCGAAGTCCTTGAAAACGCCGCACACCGTCAGCGCGATGCCGCCAGCTTCATTCAACGTGACGGTGCGCCCGATCGGGTCTTTGTCGCCGAAGTGCGCATTGGCGAAGGCCTCGCTCACCATACAGCGGTCCCACGAGAGTTTCCAGTCGGCCTTGGAACCGTTCACGAGGTCGTAACTGAAGATGTCGAAGAAGCACGAGTCGGCGATGGTGACAGAGGCATACACCGTTTCGTCCTCGACGGTGAACTCGCCGTTTGAGGTCATGCGCAACACCGCCGTCGATTTCTCCACTTCGGGCAGGAGATTGCGCAGGTGCTTGTCGGTCCAATAAGCCATGGTGTAGCCATCCTGAGGAGCGACAAGATAAATCCTGTCGGCGTTCTCTTGGAAAGCGTCGGTGGAGAGTTGCCGTTGCACATACACCGCAAGGAGCAGCACAAAGGCCATCGAGACGGTCAAGCCCAACAGATTGATGAGGGCGTAGAGTTTGTTCCGTTTCAGGAAGTTCCAAAATGATTTCATTGCTTTAATTATTTGATTGATTATTATTTATTTAACTACGAATTGCACGAATTGTACGAATTTTGTTATTTGAATTTGAGGCGCAAGGCCTGAAATTGTACGAATTGCTGTCGCGACCAACGATTGGCTTTTGACACGCTTCGCGTCATTGCGAGCGAAGCGAAGCAATCCAGAGACCGAGTTATTGAAAAGCAATCGGTCTGGATTGCTTCGTCGTTCCTCCTCGCAATGACGCAAAGCGACGTGGCGCAAAGCGGCACCTCAATTCGTACTAATTCGCGGCGCAAGCCGCAAAATAATTCGTTATATTCGTGCAATTCGTAGTTCATTTTCCTCATTCTCAATATAATTCGTAGTTCTTTTCATAACTTTTCAAAACACAAGCACTTCCGAGTCCCCGAAGTTGTCATAACTCGATGTAATCACCCGCTCGCCAGGCTCAAGGCCTTCGACGACTTCGTAATACTGCGGGTTCTGTCGCCCAATCTTGATGTCGCGGCGCGTGGCCTTGCTGCCGTCAGGGCTGACCACATAGATCCACTTGCCACCGGTTTTCTGGTAGAACGCGCCACGCGGCACGAGCACCGCCTCCACGGGCTGGCCGAGTTGCAGGTTGAGGTAATAGGTCTGGCCGCTGCGGATGTTGTCGGGCTGCTGCTCCATGAACTTGAAGTCGGCCTTGAACTTGCCGTCGCGCACCTCGGGATACACCTTGCGGATCTGCGCCTCGTAACGCTCGCTCTGCCGCTCGAAGGTGGCCTCCAAGCCTGCTGACACGCGGTCGATGTAGTGCTCATCAATCTGGGCCTCAATCTTGTAGCTGTCGAGGTTGTTGATTTGCCCGATTTTGGTGCCTGCGCCCACCGACTGTCCCAGCACCACGTCCAAAAGGCCCAACTCGCCGTCAATAGGTGCCTTGATGGTGAGGTTGTCCTTGCGCTTGCGAATCATCATCATGTTGACGCGCATGTTCTCAAGGCTCTCCTGCATCTGCCTGATTTCCACCGAGCGGTAGAGGCTGTCCTGCTTGGCGCGGTTGTTGACCAACGCGAGGCGGTTGGCGGAGAGTTGGTAGTCCTCCTCGGCCTTCACGAAGTCCTCGCGGGCGATGAGACCGTCGTCGTAGAGGGCTTTCTGCGCCTCGTAGGTGCGCTTGTTGCGCTGTACGTCCATTTGCAGTTGCAGTTTCTCCTGCTCCACGCTCAGCTTCTGCTGTTCCATCTGAATCATGGTGTTGCGCAGGATGTTCTCCTTCTCGGCGAGGTCGGCCTCTGAGTTGAGGATTTGCATGTCAAGGTTCTCGTTGCTGAGGATGAGGATGACGTCGCCGGCCTTGACGCGGCTGCCTTCTTCGGTGACGATTTGCTGCACCACGCCGCCTTCCAAGGGGCTGATTTGGATGGTCGTCATGGGCGCAACCTGTCCGCTGATGCGGATGTAGTCGTTGAACTGCCCCGAGGTCACCACGCCGATGCTGATGTTGTCGGCATCGATGCGGAGTTTCTTCGAGTCGTCGCGCAGGACGAGCCAGAGGATGAAGACGAGGAGCAACGCCCCGCCCCAATAGGGCAAAGCCTTCTTCGTGAAGGCCAACCTGATGCCTTTTTTCTTTTCGATTTTACGATCCATTGAACTTGTTTCCATATTGTTGATTGTTTAATTGTTTAACTGTTGAATTGTTGTTGTGGGATACACTTCGTGTAGAAATCGTTCAAAAATCTTATTTTCAAAATCTTACAAAATCTATTTTCGTGTCTTTGTTTCATCGCATTCGATTTTTGATAGATTTTCATTTCATTTTTGATAGATTTAACTACGTTGAATACTGCGTATTTCTTGCGAAGCAATACCACATACTAATTGTTCTCGGTTGAGGGAAAGCAACCAACTGGCCCGCTTTCCGGCGGCAACGCGGTTGCGTGCCGCCACACGATTTTCATTGGACTTGAACATTGTTTTGCAGGTTTTGAGTGTTTTGTGATTAAAAT
>CALFIT010000264.1 GCA_937877465.1 uncultured Bacteroidales bacterium
ACACGGAGCAAATGACCCTCATCCGCGATTCGGTGGTCAGCCCGCTAACGGCAACCGATGATGTCTTTGAATACCAATTCGTTGCGGCACAGTCCACCAAGTTTGAGGTGCAGGTGCAGAACGCATGGAATCCGACCATTGAACCCCTACCCTTCTCTGTCGACGTGTTGCCCGATGCCTATCCCGACATCCGCGTCGAGTCGTTTGACGAACAACTGTCGACCGACGTGTATTTCTCAGGCCTTGTCACAGACGACTACGGCTTCTCGAAGTTGACGTTCAACTGCAAGGTCAATGAACCCATCGAGAAAAGCATCGTCAAAACGGTGCCGTTGGACCTCAAGCAGACGCGCTCGTCGTTTTTCTACCAGTTAAACATGGACAGCCTTGGCATCATGCCCGGACAGAATATGGAGGTCTATTTCGAGATTTGGGACAACGACGGCTTCCACGGACCCAAGTCGAAACGCTCCGAGACCTTCACCTATTATAAGCCTTCTGAAAGTGCCTTGGACAGCATCGCCAACCAACAGTCGGAAGACATCATGGAACGCCTTTCGGAGAAGTCGCAAGAGGCTGACAAACTGCAAGATGAGATAGAGAAAATACTGCAAGACCTGATACAAAAGAAGGATTTGGACTGGGCCGACAAGGAGAAGATGAAGGAGCTGATGGAGAAGCAGCAACAGATTCAGGACGAATGGAACAAATTGCAAGAAGAGCAGGAGAAGTTAGCCGATTTCATGAAAGAAAACGAAATCGCCAACGAGGATTTGCTGAAGAAACAGGAGCAAATCAACAAGCTCTTCGAAGAGGTGATTCCGGAGGAGCTTCAGAAGATGATGGAGCAAATCGACAGGCTGTTGGAAGAGATGCCACGTGAGCAAATGCAGCAAACCATGCAGGACATCAAGAAAAACAACCAAAAGATGCAGGAGCTGCTCGACCGCAACCTCGCCCTTTTGGAGCAATTGAAGATGGAAAAAGACCTTAACGACTTGGCCAACAAATTGGACAAGTTGGGCGAGGAATTGCAAAGACAAGACGCTGAAAACCAAGACGGTGAAGCAGGGGAGGAGGGCGACAAAAAATCGGCCGAGGAAGCCAAGGAGGAATTCGACAAGATGATGGACGAACTCGACCAGCTCTTGGAGAAAAACGAGACCCTCAACGACCCCTTCGACATGCAAAAGGACGAGGCGATGCAGGAAAGCATCGACCAAGACCTGCAAGACGCCATGCAAAACGAGCAGTCGGGCGACCAGCAGCAGTCGCAGCAAAACAAGCAAGAGGCCGGACAGAAGATGAAGCAGATGGCCAACAACATGATGATGCAAATGCAGATGGCGGGCATGGAACAGATGGCCGAGGACGCCCATTTGGTGCGCATCCTGCTCGAAAACGTGGTCCACGCCTCGCACGAACAGGAAGCCCTGATGACGGAAATAGGACAACTTCGCACCGACGACCCCTCGTTGGTGCAGAAAATCATCACGCAAAAGGAAATCGCCGACAACTTCGGCATGGTGCGCGACTCGTTGCACAACCTCGCCTTGCGTCAGCCCATGATCCAAAACTTCGTGTTCGACGAGTTGCATACTATTGACAATCAGACCGAAAACGCGATGAAGCAACTCAACAACCTGAAACTCTCGCAGGCCATGCGCCACCAGCAAACCGCCATGATGTCGATGAACAACCTCGCGCTGATGCTCGCCGAGTCGTTGGAGAACATGGAAAACTCGATGGATGCCATGGGTATGCCGATGCCCAACAGCAAACCCAAGACCGGACAGGGGAGCCAGAGCCTGCAAAACATGCAACAGTTGCAGCAGCAAATCAGCGACCAACTCAAGCAGATGCAGCAGCAGATGGAGCAGGGCCAGCAAACGCCCAACTCGATGAGCGAGGAATTTGCACGCATGGCCGCCGAGCAGGAAATGCTGCGCCAAGGCATGCAGCAGATGCTTAACGACATGAAGGAAAACGGACAACTCGGCGACGACGGATTCAACGATATCATCAAGGACATGGAGAAGTTAGAGGAGGAATTGGTGAACAAAAAAATCAACCGTCAGATGATTGAGCGCAGCCAACAAATCGAGTCGCGAATGTTGGAGTCGCAGAAGGCACAAGAGAAACGCGAACAAGAGGAAAAACGCAAGTCAAACGAGTTCAAAGGCAGCCACTTCGACCGACAGATCGACGAGCTTCTGTATGAGCAATCGCTCAAGAGGAACCTGGAATTTCTGCGGACCAACCCGATAGAATATGCGCCGTATTACCAGCAGAAAATCAACGAGTATTACTTGAAGAAAAACACGAGATAAGATGATCAGATTCAGCACATTGGATGTGGAGATGCCGCCTATCGAGCCGCTGCGCGACAAGGCTTGGATCGAACAGGTGGCCGAAGGCTATGGCAAGTCGGTAGGGGAGTTGTACTACTATTTCTGTAGTGACGACAAGTTATTGGAAATCAATAAGGAACGCCTTGGCCACGACTTCTATACTGACATCGTGACCTTCCCTTTGACCGACTGCGCAAAGGTGCTTTCGAGCGAGTTTTGCATCAGCGTCGACAGGATAAAGGAGAACGCAGGGACCTTTGGAAGGAGCTATGAAAGCGAATTGCACCGTGTCGTCATTCACGGCGTACTGCATCTCATTGGCTTCGACGACCTGACCGAAGAGGAAGAGCAGGTGATGCGTGAAAAAGAGGAAGAAGCGTTGAAATTGTTATTTAGCTAATTGATTGTCAAATTGTTAAACAAATTGTTTCCCGTGAAACACCGAAAGAAAGATGCTTTTTGAACCGTATGATATCATCGTTGTAGGGGCGGGTCACGCTGGATGCGAAGCGGCGGCGGCGGCAGCCAACATGGGTAGCAAGGTGCTGCTCGTCACCATGGACTTGCGCCTGATGGCTTCCATGTCGTGCAACCCCGCCATGGGCGGCATCGCCAAGGGACAAATCGTGCGCGAAATTGATGCCATGGGCGGCTACAGCGGCATCGTCAGCGACCGCACCATGATCCAATTCCGAATGCTCAACAAGTCGAAAGGTCCCGCCATGTGGAGTCCTCGCTGCCAAAGCGACAAGATGATGTTCAGCGCAGATTGGCGCAGCCTCTTGGAGCAGACGCCCAACCTCGATTTTTGGCAAGACACCGTAGTGGGGCTGCTCTTCAAAGGCGACCGAGTATGTGGCGTGAAAACGATGATGGGCGGCGAAATCGAAAGCAAGGCCGTCATCCTCACCAACGGCACCTTCTTGAACGGTTTGATTCACATAGGAGAACAGCATTTCGCGGGCGGAAGGATGGGCGAAGTGGCGGTTCACGGCATCACCGAACAGTTGAGAGAAATCGGTTTTGAGGCCAAACGCCTGAAAACGGGAACTCCCGTCCGCATCGACGGTAGGACGATAGATTTCAGCCGTCTTATTGAGCAAAAAGGCGATGATGAAGTGGTCGGTTTTTCCTACACCGAACCCTTCAGGATCCAAAAGCAAAGGAGCTGCTGGATTGCGCATACCTCATTAAAAGTGCACGAAACGCTTCGCAAAGGCTTCAAATATTCACCCATGTTCAACGGGCGGATCCAAGGCGTTGGACCAAGATATTGCCCCAGCATCGAGGACAAAATCGAGCGTTTTGCGGGTAAGGACAGCCATCAACTCTTCGTGGAACCTGAGGGTTGGACAACGGAAGAATACTATCTCAACGGTTTCAGTTCGTCGCTGCCGGATTACATCCAATACGAGGCGTTGCGACAAATCGAAGGCTTCGAAAATGCGAAAATATTCCGGCCCGGCTACGCCATCGAATATGACTATTTCCCGCCCGACCAACTGCACCATTCCTTGGAAACACGCCTCGTGCATGGCCTATATTTCGCCGGACAAATCAACGGGACAACGGGGTATGAAGAAGCCGCTTGCCAAGGTCTGATGGCGGGAATCAACGCCAGCCTTGCGCTGAACGACAAGGAGCCGTTGGTTTTGTCGCGGTCGGAAGCCTACATAGGTGTCCTGATCGACGACCTCATCACCAAGGGCGTAGATGAACCTTACAGGATGTTCACGAGTAGGGCTGAATACCGCATCTTGCTCAGGCAAGACAACGCCGACGCACGGCTGAGCGAATTGTCGTACAAATTGGGCTTGGCCAAGGAAGACCGTTACCAAAAGTACGTGGAAAAACTGGAGAAAGTGGAAGCCATCAAAGCGTTTTTGGACGAAACGCCCGTCTATCCCGACGATGTCAACGGACTGTTGGAGCGAAAAGGAAGTTCGAGAATCGACCAAAAGATGAAACTGAGTTACCTGCTTCTGCGGCCCCAACTCAACCTGTTTGAATTGGTGGAGCATTTGCCGCCATTGAGAGAAAGATACGACCTGAACGACCGCTTCGAAAGGGAATGCCTCGAAGAGGCTGAAATCCAAATCAAATACGACAGTTATATACAAAAGGAAAACGAGTTGGCCGACAAGCTGAACCGCTTGGAGAACGTGAAACTCCCCAAAGACTTCGATTTCCACAGTTTGCAATCGCTGTCGTTTGAATCGAGGGAAAAACTCAACAAATACCATCCTGAGACCTTGGGACAAGCCTCAAGAATCAGTGGGATTTCGCCAGCCGACATCAACGTATTGGCCATATTTTTAGGAAGATAACGAATTTGTTTCACATGAAACACGACGAAAAATGAACAACAATTGCCCCTGGTGCGGCTCGGATAAAGCACAAATCAACCTCTGGTTGCGGGATGAATTTCTGACCAAGGAAGATTTCCATATCTGCGAATGCTTGAATTGTGGCCTGCTGTATACGATGCCCCGCCCGCCGAAAGACAAGATAGGTGACTATTACAAATCGGAAGATTATTATAGCCACAAGGAAAACAAGAAAGGCTTCATTCCGAGGCTTTATGAAAGGGTGAAATCCATCAACCTGAAAAACAAATACAAAATTGCCGCCACGGGAAAAGATTGCGGTACAATGCTTGACATCGGCTGTGGAGTGGGTGATTTCCTGCATTTTGCCGAGCAAAAAGGCTGGTCTTGCACGGGAGTGGAGCCTTCCGACGATGCCAAAACCATCGCTCGAAACCGTATCAAGGCCGACATCATCAATAGCGAGGATTTAAATGCCCTCCCTGACGCGAGCTTCGACCTCATCACCATGTGGCATGTCTTAGAGCATGTCGACGACCTGAGATGGCAAGTCGAACAGTTACAGCGACTTATCAAACCCGACGGACGCATTGTCATAGCCGTACCTAACTACAAATCCTACGACGGACAGTATTACAAGGAATTGTGGGCCGCCTACGACGTGCCGCGTCATCTGAACCATTTCAATAGCACTACTATCGCTAAAATATTCAAAACCAAAGGATTAGAATTGGTCAAAACAGAAAGACTCAGATGGGATGCCTATTACATCTCGTTCATGAGCGAACAATACAAACATCACAATCTGCCTTTGATAAGAGGTGCCTTCCGTGGACTCGTCTCCAACTGCAAAGCGCGTCGTTCAGGCGAATGGTCAAGTTTAGTGTATGTCTTCGAGCGCAATAAATAATAGGAGCCGTTGGGGTTGGGGTCTTGTCACTATGGCCGCCTTGCTTTTCGTCGTCATGGAAAGCGGTCGGGTTTGTTTGGACCGTCCCTCTGTGTGCGCCTCTTTGGTGCAACGCTCGGTCAACCATGTCGAAGACGAAATCCAAGACCTCGTCGACAGTCACGCCGATTATTACCAATATACCAAAAACGCCTGCGGGCTTTTCGTCTTCCTCAACGATTCGTTGCTCTATTGGAACACCAATGAAGTGGGGCCCAAAGTCATCCGCCGCAGGGTGGAAATGGGCAACGACACCATCTGCAACCTCTTGACGGGCGACTATTATGTGAAGTCGTTCAGGAAGGGCAACCTGAATTACTTTGTCTTCAAGCAGCTCAACACCACCTATCGCATCGAAAACGCCTATCTCGAAAACCGCTTCCAGCCTTATCACAAACTCATCAAGAACCAAGTCCAATTTGGTGTGGATGAAGGCTTTGCCATAGTTTCGAGGAGCGGCAAGATGCTGACGCGATGCCAAGTCGTGGCGCGACCGAGAGGAAGGAACATGTATTGGAACCTCTTCGTCGGCATCGATGCCTTGGTGTTGGCCGTTGGATGCGCCTTGCTGCTGACAAGGAACAGAAAGCCCAAGTCGGGTGCTAAGAAGTTCAAGATCGAATACGGCGTGGCCTTCATCATCCTTGCCGCTTTCGTGTTGACTTATCTCTACAACAAGATCAACAACCAGCGCGAGGACCGCGACATGGTGGCCTTGGCGCAGCATCTTTCCGACAAGCGCGACGCGGCGTTTGAAGCCTCCTTCGAGAAGTTTGCCGCCGAACTCAAGGCCGACACAGCCCTTCGCGAGATGGTGTTTGCCGAGAGCAACGTGCTTTCCGACGTCATCTTGGGCTATTCGCAAGAGCTGCTCTTCGACGAGGTCATGAAGGAATACAGCGTGACGCTGACCCTCTGCGGGCTTGGCGAGGAGATCGCCATACAACCCGAGAACTATATCGCCGAGTGCGACGATTACTTTATGGAGAAATTGGCCAACAATCCGCAGGAGCGGGTGGCGCGAAACCTTTACTTTATTGACTATAACACCCTCGACCCCAACTATTTAGGCAAGCTTAGCATCGTTTCTCCCGATTCGCTCCAGCAAAAGACGTTGTATTTTGAGTTCTACAAGCCCATCGTCCCCGTAGGCTTCGGCTTCCCACAGCTGCTGCAAGAGAAAAACAGCCAAAAACCTTACGACTATTCTGTGGCCAACTATCGCGACGACATTTTAGTGTACAAATACGGCAAGTACATCTACCCCAATTTCTTCAAGGACCAAAAGGGGAAGGACGGCGAGTTTCGCACGGCGCAGGGATACAAGCACTACACCTTGAAGTCGGGCAAAAACAGCGTGTTGGTCATCAGTGCGCCCAAGAAAGACTGGTCGGAGGTCAGTGCCCCGTTTGCGTTCTTTTTCCTCGCGCTGCTCATCCCTTACCTGCTCTTTTATTGGGTCTTGAGCAGCAAGGAGAGCAAGAAAGGCAGAACCTTCAGGCAGAAGTTGCAGAGCGTCATGCTGTTTACGTTGGTCATCTCGTTCTTGGCCATCGCGCCGGTGTCCATCGTCTACATGCAAAGCGTCTACAACCAGAAGACGGTCACCTCGCAATACGAAACCACGCGAACCTTGTCGACAGAGATGGGCGACGACTTGGACTTGGCCGCCATGATGGGCACGACCACCCGCGACACTTGGACGGAAATCCTACAACATTACGCCGCCACGTTCTTCACCGACCTCAACCTGTACGGCATCGACGGCAGGCTGATGGCCACCACGCGACAGGAAATCTACGAATACAACCTTCAGGCGCCACTGATGAATGCGGAGGCCTACCAGCAGATGCACCTCAACAAGGCGCTGTATTTCACCCACGAAGAGCACTTGGGCAAAGGCAGCTATGAGTCGGCCTATGTCCCCCTGACCGATGCCGCCGGCAACACCTTGGCCTATCTCAACACACCCTATTTTTCGAGTAGCACCGACCTGCACCAAGGCATCCGGAACTTCGTGCTGACCTATATCAACATCATCTTGCTGTTGCTCGGTTTCGCACTCGTATTCGTATTGAGGCTCACCAAACGCCTTACTCAACCTTTGGCCTTGATGCAGAGCAAGATGCGCGACATCAAGATAGACCAGAAGAACGAGCCAATCGAATGGAAGGGCGACGACGAGATCGGGGCTTTGGTGAAGCAGTACAACCAACTCATCGTGGAATTGGAAAAGAGTGCGGCGGAACTGCGGCGCACCACCACCGAATCGGCATGGCGTGGCGTGGCGCGGCAGGTGGCGCACGAAATCAAGAACTCGCTCACCCCGATGCGCCTCAGCGTGCAGATGCTGCAACGGAGCATGGAGCGCGGCGATGCCGACGTGGAGGAGAAGATGCAACGCACCGCCAACACATTAATTGAGCAAATCGACGCCTTGTCGGACATCGCCTCCTCGTTCTCAACCTACGCCAAACTGCCCGAAAACCACCCCGCACCTATGGACTTGGCCGAGCTGATACAAAACGTGGTGAACCTTTACGACAACGCCGAGAACATCACGTTCCGTTACGACTACGACCACACGACAGACCATACTTTCGATGGCGATAAGACCAACCTCAACAGCGCCGTCGGCAACCTCATCAAGAACGCCGTTCAAGCCATCGGCTCGAAGCCTGACGGAAAGATCGATGTCGCGCTGAAGTCGACTGGAACGACGTTTGTCGTCAGCGTGAAGGATAACGGCAAAGGCATCAAGGAGGAGGACAAGAGCCAGATTTTCCTGCCCAACTTCACCACCAAGACCGGCGGTTCGGGCGTGGGTCTCTCGCTGACCTACAACATCGTGCAGGCCGCCGGAGGCACCATTTCCTTCGAGAGCAGGGAAGGGGATGGAGCCTTGTTTGAGATAGTTTTGCCGAAAACTTGAAACCGAACCAATATAAAAACTATTTTTGCGTTTGAAAACAACAGCGTATTCGACATGGCAGAAAACAAATTAGGTTCCTTGGCGAAACAGACCGCCATCTACGGCTTGAGCAGCATCATCGGTAGGTTCTTGAACTACCTGCTCGTGCCGCTCTATACCTACAAAATCGCAGCGGAATCGGGGGGCTACGGCATCGTCACCAACCTTTATGCCTATACAGCTTTGCTTCTCGTCATCCTCACCTTTGGCATGGAGACCACCTTCTTCCGCTTCTCCAACAAGGAAGGCGTGAATCCCGACAAGGCGTTTTCCACCTCGGCCTTGGCCGTAGGCTTTGTCTCGCTGGTGTTTGTTGTGTTGGTCAGCGTTTTCCTGAAGCCCATTTCCAACGCCTTGGACTATTCGGCCCATCCCGAGTTTGTCGAGATCATGGCCATCATTGTGGCTTTGGATGCATTCCAAGCGATATTGTTTGCCCGCCTGCGTTACGAAAACAAAGCCATCAAATTTGCCACGCTGAAACTGTTGTTCATCTTCCTCAACATCGGAATGAACCTCTTTATTTTCTTGGTGGCACCCGGTCTGAAAGAGAGCCATCCCGCCCTGATGGGCTGGTACGAAACGAGTTACCAAGTAGGCTATATCTTCATCGTCAACCTCATCTGTACGGGTCTGATTACGCTTGGCTTCATTCCAGAAATCTCGAAGTTGCGTTTCGGCCTCGACCGCGCCTTACTGAAACAAATGCTCAACTACACTTGGCCCCTGTTGCTGTTGGGCTTGGCGGGCATCCTCAACCAAGTGGCCGACAAGATCTGTTACCGTTTCATCGTGCCCGGCAAGGAAGGGGAGGTGCAACTCGGCATCTATGGCGCCTGCGTGAAAATCGCGATGATCATGGCAATGATTACGCAAGCCTTCCGCTATGCCTACGAGCCTTTCGTCTTTGGCGGCAAGCGCGACAAGGAGGACAAGCAGACGCAGGCCAAGGTGATGAAATATTTCATCATCTTCACGCTGCTGGCTTTCCTCGCCGTGGTGATGTACATGCCCATCCTGAAATACATCATCAAGTCCGACTATTGGGAAGGTCTGCGCGTGGTACCCATCGTGATGATGGCCGAGATTTTCATGGGCATCTATTTCAACCTCTCGTTTTGGTACAAGCTCATCGACGAGACGTGGTGGGGCGCGATTTTCAGTGCCATCGGCTGCATTGTGCTGTTGGCCATCAACTTCATCTTTGTGCCGCGATATGGCTACATGGCTTGCGCTTGGGGCGGCTTTGCGGGCTATGGTGTTTGCATGGTGCTGTCCTATTTCGTTGGGCAAAAGAAAGCCCCGATACCCTACGACTTAAAGTCGGCGTTCTTCTATTTCGCCCTGACCGTCGCACTCTATTTCGTGCAAAAGAGCATCCACATCGAGAGTACCCTTTGGACCTTGGTTGTGAACACTGCGCTGCTTCTGGTGTTCTTCGCCTTCATCTGCTGGCGTGAGAAGGACTTGGTGAAGGTTATGAAAAAATCCGTACCTTTGCCGCCCGAAAACGAGAACAAATAAAAAATAAAATCGATCAGATATGAAAGTTGCAACATTATTAGGTGAACGTTTCAAGAAGGCGCCGGCGGACTGCGTTGTCGACAGTCAGGCGCTGATGGTGCGTGGCGGCTACATCAAGTCGGTGGGTACGGGTCTGTTTTCCTTCTTCATGCCGGCCAAGCGCATCGCGAAAAAGATTGAGAACATCATCCGCGAGGAAATGGACCGCATCGACGGACAAGAGGTGATGTTTCCCGTCGTCATGCCGGGTTCGCTGTGGCAGGAGTCGGGACGCTACACGAGCATCGGGTCGGAACTGCTGCGCTTCAAGGACCGCAACGGCATCGACATGGTGCTTGGCATGACCCACGAGGAAGCCGCCGTGCAGCTGGCCCGCGACGCTGCGAAGAGCTACACGCAATACCCCTTTATGATCTACCAGATCCAGACCAAGTTCCGCGATGAGCCACGCTCGCGTGCCGGACTCATCCGCACCCGCGAGTTCACGATGAAGGATGCCTACAGCTTCCACACCTCGCAGGAGGACTTGGAGCAATACTACGCCGAGGCTTACCATGCCTACGAGCGCATCTTTGCCCGTTGCGGCGTGCCGCAGGTGGTGGCCCGGAAATACCCACATTATATACATCTTTATCCTTCATGCCCATTTTTTTGGCTACGATCATAGACATAGTCGCGACATCGACACTGTGTTTAAATGTATATTCGTCACTGGTTTTTAAAGTGGAAATGTCCACAGCAATGGCATTACTGTCATCAATGGCTTTTAGTAATTGCTGCGTGACATTATTCGACGTTTCCGAAAACGCCGGCGATTCCGTATCATTATACAAATACTGAATCCCCTCTGATACACGTTTTTTAATACTTTCCGACAACCGTACTTTCGCCGGATCTTCCGCACGCTGTTTCTCGATCACCGTTTGTGCTTCTTTCGCGATCACCGGCGGTTCTTCCTTTACCGGTGCCGGCTCCTCTTCTCCCTCGATTATCTGCACACCCGGGATACGCATCTGAAACAAAGCACGAATCTGATGCTGATTTAAAATCGTTCCTTTTTCAAGAAGCACCCGATCCATACGATCTTTCAGATTCTCGTCAATCTTCATGCCTTCTTTTAAGTTTTCTGTTCTGACATATTGCCGTGTCGCCATAGATTCTCCCTT
>CALFIT010000265.1 GCA_937877465.1 uncultured Bacteroidales bacterium
ACGATGTCGATCAACTCGTTGGTGATGACGTTTTGGCGGGCCTTGTTGTACTGGATCTTCAGCTCCTGCGACAGCTGGTCGGCATTGTCGCTGGCGATGTGCATGGCGGTCATGCGGGCGCCGTGCTCTGCCGTCAAGGTGTCAAGCATGATGGAGTAGAAGTTGGTGCGGATGACCTTGGGAATCAGGTCGTTGACAAAAGTTTCCTTGTCAGGCTCCACGATGTAGTCGAAGCTTTGCGCCTCGCCGGTGACTTCGGCCTTCAGCGGCAACACCACTTCGCGCGTCGGTACCTGAACGCCCGCGTTCTTGAAGTGGTTGAACACCAACTCCACGCGGTCGACTTCCTTGTCGAGGAACAGCTTCACCATCATGTCACTGATTTCCATGGCGAGGTCATACGACATGCTCTCGGCCAAGGGCGCGTATTGCCGCTCCACCTTGATGCCAAACTTCTTGGCGTAGTCGTTGACCTTCTTCCCGACGAGGTAGACGACCACATTCTCAGCCCCAAGGTTTTCGGCGTACTCGTCGTACACTTGCTTGAAGAGCTTACAGACGCTGGAGTTGTAGACGCCGCACAGCCCGCTGCTCGAAGAGAAGGCCATTAGGGCAACCTTTTTCACCTCGCGCTTTTCGGCCAACGGGATGCTGACTTCGCCTTCGAGGGAGCCGAGGTAGTTGGCCAACGCCTCGCTCAGTTTGTTCTTGTAGGGCAGAAACCGTGTCGTCGTACCTTCGGTCTTCTTCAGCTTGGCCGCCGACACCATCTTCATCGCGCTCGTGATCTTCTGCGTCGACGCGACCGAAACGATTCTGGCCCGTATTTCTTTCAGTGATGCCATCTTTTTTCAGTTAGGAGTTAGGAGTTAGGAGTTGGGAGTTGGGAGTTGTAACACTGAACACTCCTAACTCCACACTCTTCATTAAACGAAGTGTTCACTCAGCGTTAGTGCCTCTTCCTTCAGCACGGCCTTGATGTCGTCGTCGATCTTGCCGGCCCTCAGTTGGTCCATCACGTCCTTGTGCTTCACAGTCATGATGTCGAGGAACTGTTTTTCGAACTCAAGCACCTTGTTTTCAGGTACTTTGCTCAGCAGTCCGTTAGTGCCGCAGAAGATGCTGGCAACCTGTTTTTCGACGGGCATGGGCGAGTATTGCGGCTGTTTCAGCAGCTCTACGTTCTTGCGGCCCTTGTCGAGGATGGCTAGGGTTGCGGCATCGAGTTCGGCGCCGAACTTCGAGAAAGCTTCCATCTCGCGGAACTGGGCTTGGTCGAGCTTCAGGGTGCCGGCCACCTTCTTCATCGACTTGATTTGGGCATTGCCTCCCACACGCGACACCGAGATGCCCACGTTGATGGCAGGACGGATGCCTGCGTTGAACAGGTTGGTTTCCAAGAAGATCTGTCCGTCGGTGATGGAGATGACGTTGGTCGGGATGTAGGCCGACACGTCGCCCGCCTGCGTCTCGATGATGGGCAGTGCTGTGATGCTGCCGCCGCCTTTCACGATGTCCTTGATGCTGTCGGGCAGGTCGTTCATCTGGCGTGCCACGTCGTCGTTTTTGATAACCTTGGCGGCACGCTCGAGCAGACGGCTGTGGAGGTAGAAGATGTCGCCCGGATAGGCCTCACGTCCCGGGGGACGGCGGAGGATCAGAGAGACTTCGCGGTAGGCCACGGCCTGTTTCGAGAGGTCGTCGTAGATGACCAAGGCGTGGCGGCCCGTGTCGCGGAAGTACTCGGCGATGGCGCAGCCCGCGTAGGGGGCGTAGAACTGCATGGCGGCGGGGTCGGAGGCGGTGGCACTGACGACGATGGTGTAGTCCATCGCGCCGTTCTTCTCCAAGGTGTTCACAAGGTTGGCTACGGTGCTACCTTTCTGTCCCACAGCCACATAGATGCAGTAAATTGGGTCGCCGTTCTTGAAGTTCTCTTTCTGGTTGATGATGGTGTCGATGGCGATGGCGGTCTTTCCCGTCTGACGGTCGCCGATGATCAGCTCACGTTGGCCGCGCCCGATGGGAATCATGGCGTCGATGGCCTTGATGCCCGTTTGCAGCGGCTGGTTGACGGGTTGGCGGAAGATGACGCCTGGGGCCTTGCGTTCCAGCGGCATCTCGTAGGTTTGGCCTTGAATGGGGCCTTTGCCGTCGATGGGGCGACCCAAGCCGTCCACCACGCGGCCCAACATGCCTTCGCCAGCTAAGACGGAGGCGATGCGTTGGGTGCGCTTCACGCTTTCGCCTTCCTTGATGCCCTCGGTGGGGCCGAGCAGCACCACGCCGACATTGTCTTCCTCAAGGTTG
>CALFIT010000266.1 GCA_937877465.1 uncultured Bacteroidales bacterium
CGCGCCCCGAGACCATCATGGGCGACACGGCCATGTGCATCAACCCCAATGACCCAAAGAACCAATGGCTGCGCGGCAAGAAAGTCGTGGTGCCGCTGGTCAACCGCGTCATTCCCGTCATCGAGGACGACTATGTGGACATTGAGTTCGGAACGGGCTGCTTGAAGGTCACGCCGGCCCACGATGTGAACGACTATATGCTTGGCGAGAAACACAACCTTCAGAGCATCAACATCTTCAATGACGATGCCACGCTCAGCGAAGCCGCCGGGATGTATGTCGGCATGACGCGCGAGGACGTGCGCAAGCAAATCGTCATCGACCTGAAGGAAGCCGGCCTGTTGGAGAAAATAGAGGACTATAATAATAAGGTGGGTTACTCGGAACGTACCAACGTGCCCATCGAGCCGAAGCTCTCCATGCAGTGGTTCCTCAAGATGGAACACCTCGCCGACATCGCGCTGAAGCCCGTCATTGATGGCGACATCAAGTTCTATCCCTCGAAATACATCAACCTCTACCGCCACTGGTTGGAGAACATCAAGGACTGGTGCATCAGCCGCCAGCTGTGGTGGGGTCACCAGATTCCGGCCTACTACCTGCCTGAAGGCGGTTTCGTGGTGGCCGAAACCAAGGAAGAAGCCCTGAGACTCGCCATCGAAAAAACCGGCAACAAGAATTTGACCCTCAATGACTTGAGACAAGACGACGATGCCTTGGACACTTGGTTCTCGTCGTGGCTGTGGCCCTTGTCGCTCTTCAACGGCATCCTCGACCCCGACAACGCCGAGTTCAAGTACTACTACCCCACCAACGACCTCATCACCGCGCCCGACATCATCTTCTTCTGGGTCGCGCGTATGATCATGGCTGGCGAGGAATACCAGAAGGAAGTGCCGTTCAGGAACGTGTATTTCACTGGCATTGTGAGGGATAAGTTAGGCCGCAAGATGTCCAAGTCGTTGGGCAACTCCCCCGACCCGATTGAACTTATCGACAAGTTCGGCGCCGACGGTGTGCGCATGGGCATGATGCTCAGCGCCCCCGCCGGCAACGACATCCTCTTCGACGAGTCGCTGTGCGAGCAAGGCCGCAACTTCTGCAACAAGATCTGGAACGCCCTGCGACTGGTGAAAGGCTGGAACGTGGATGAAAACGCCGCCCAACCTGAGGCCGCGCGGATGGCCGTCAAGTGGTTCGAAGCCCGCTTCAACCAAGTGCTGGCCGAAACCAACGACAACATCGACAAATACCGCCTCAGCGATGCGCTGATGGCCATCTATAAGCTCACTTGGGACGACTTCTGCTCGTGGTACCTCGAAATGGTGAAGGCCCCGCAAGGCCAAGGCATCGACCCCGTGACCTATGCTGCCACCATCAAGTTCTTCGAGAACCTGATGCTGCTGTTGCACCCCTTCATGCCGTTCATCACCGAAGAAATCTGGCACGCCATCGCCGAGCGGAAGGAAGGTGACGACATCATCGTTGCACAGCAACCTAAATTCCAAGGCTTTGATGAGGCCATTCTGAAACAGTTCGAGTTCACCCAAGAGGTCATCAACAACGTGCGCAAGGTGCGGTCGGACAAGAACATCGCCAACCGCGAGGCCATCCAGCTCGTGGTGAAGGGCACGGCCAACAAGGACTTCGACAGCGTGATTGCCAAGCTCTGCAACGTGAGCGAAATCAGCTATGTGGCCGAGGCTCCCGCCGGGGCTTTCGGTTTCATCGTGGGCAGCACCGAGTTCTTCGTGCCGCTCACCGGCAGCGTGGATGTGGAGGCCGAAATCAAGAAGCTGGAAGAGGAACTGAAATACGCCCAAGGCTTCCTGAAGAGCGTTGAGGGCAAGTTGTCCAATGAACGCTTCGTGAACGGTGCTCCTGCCGCCGTGGTCGAGAAGGAACGCAAGAAGAAAGCCGACGCCGAAGCCAAGATTGCCGTGATTGAACAGCAGTTGGCGGGGCTGAGGGGATGATATTAGCCAGTGGAGCCGTTGCATGCAACGGCTCCACTGAACTTTCTTAAAACAGGAGTATTTTCCATTATTTTCCGCCTATAGCAAGCGATTCCGTATCAGATTCGCTAACACGAAGAATTGTTTCAAGGAATTGCAGAAACAAGATTTGATTTGATGCATGACAAGCTCAAAAGCACCCTTCAAATCTTGTACATAAACCAAATATGAAACCGTCATGTTTTTACCTTGTTTTTGCAATGCAAAAACAACTTATATAATTGATTTACAATAATATAAATAATTTTAATTTCCGCCAAATCGATTAAAAATCGTTCGATTTGGCGGAAAAATAGAACCATTCTAAACAATAAAACTCTGTGGAAAAATCAATAAAATCACGATTATTTCCCAGAGTTTTGTCAAAAACATGTATTTTTGCGGGGTAAAACTATTACGATATGGAACGGAAAGCGATGGCCGAATTGGTCAAGTGGAAGGACAAGCCGAATCGGATGCCGCTCATCATGAACGGCGCGAGACAGGTGGGCAAGACCTATATCCTGAAGGAATTCGGGGAGAAACATTTCGAGAACACCGTATATGTGCATTTGGAGAACCAAATGGCTGTGGCCGCGCTGTTCGAAGGCGACCTCAACCCGACCAGAATCATCCAATATTTGGAAGCCGCCTTCAATCAAACGATTACACCCGAAAAGACACTCATCATCTTCGATGAAATCCAAAGCAGCGAGCGGGCTTTGATGTCGCTGAAGGTGTTTTGCGAGGAAGCGCCGCAATACTATGTGGCGGCTGCGGGCAGCCTGCTCGGCGTGGCCGTCAATCGCGAGAAGTATTCCTTCCCCGTGGGCAAGGTGGACGAAATCAACCTCTATCCCCTTGATTTCGAGGAGTTTCTTTGGGCGATGGGCAAACGGTTCTATGCCGAGGAAATCAAAAGCCATTTCGCTGACAGCCAACCGTTTCAGGAAGGCATCCACCAAATGCTGATAGAGCTTTACAAGCAATATCTCATCACGGGTGGAATGCCCGCTGTAGTGAAGCAATTTGTTGAAACACAAAGTTTTATAGATATTGTGGACATTCAAAGCCGCATCGTGAATGAATACTTGGCGGACATGGCGAAATACGCCTCGGCCTCCACTTCGGTGAAAATCCGGGCTTGCTACAACTCTATCCCGACCCAATTGGCCAAGGAGAACACCAAGTTCCAATACAAAGTGGTGCAAAAAGGCGGCAGTGCCACATTGTTTGGCGAGTCCATCGACTGGCTGGAATCGGCGGGCATCGTGCTGAAATGCCAGAAAACGCAACACGGCTATATGCCCATTTCGGTGTATGCCGACCTCTCCGACTTCAAGCTCTACATGGCCGACGTGGGCCTGCTCACCATGAAATCGGGCATTTCCTACCAAACCATCCTCTCCACCATCGAGCAGGACAACAGTTTCCTTGGTGCCTTGGCGGAAAATTATGTGGCACAGCAGTTTACGGCCAATCGGATTCCGCTCTATTACTGGAAAAACGACAACACGGCCGAGGTGGATTTTGTGTTGCAAACCGACAACGGCATCATTCCCGTCGAGGTAAAAAAAGGCAAACGCAACAAAGCCATCAGCATGCGGCAATTTGCCAGCAAATATGAGTCGCCTTATTCCATACGGATTTCGCAAAAGCATTTCGGCTTCGACAACAACATCAAAGCCGTTCCGCTTTATGCAACATTTTGCATTACAAAATAGAAAACTCTGTGGAAAAATCATAGATTTTGTGATTTTTCCACAGAGTTTTGTCAAAAACGCAACAATAAAGACGTTGCACGCAACGGCTCTACAAACAATTAATCAGTTGCAGCCCTCGCAGCCACCATCGCAACTGCCGCCGCAGCCTGCGCAGCCGCCAGCACTGAAGTCCTCGTCGGTCGATTCGCGCACGTCGATGATTTCGCCCGAGAAATGGAGGTGCTTGCCAGCCATGTCGTGGTTGAAGTCCATCTTCACGTGGTTGTCGCCAATCTCGCGGACGATGCCAGCAATCGGGCGACCGTCGGAGGTCTGCATCATCAGTTGGGCACCGACTTTCACGAGGTCCATCAGCACACCATTCTGCATGAACATGTTCTTGTCGAGGTCCATAACGTATTTCTCATCGCGCTCGCCGTAGCCCTCTTCAGGGGTCAGTTGGAAGGCGTAATGGTCGCCGGGTTCCTTGCCCATCAGGTTCTCCTCGAACTTGGGCAACAATTGGTGCATGCCAAAGATGGCGACAAAGGGATTCTCTTTCGTGGTCTCCTGAAGGATGGGACCGTTTTCGTCGTTTTCGCGCAAGACGTAAGTCATTGTCACGACAGCTTGATCTTGGATTTTCATAAAGCGTTGATATTTAAAGATTTAAAATTTAAAATTCAAAATTCAAAATTCCGCATTCAAAATTCCGTATTCTGCATTCATTATTCCGCATTCTAATAACTGCCAAACATCTTCCGCAACAGCCATTCCACCGTGGCGAGGGCGAGCAGAACGAAGAAAATCCACTTGGAGTGAATCAAGTCCTCGAAACGGCTCTCATGGTGTTCAACGGTAGTGATGCGCGAATCATTGTGCAAGTCGGCAGAAAGTTGTTGCAGCTCGCGGGCCGTATAGCAGTTGCCGTTGGTCAGGCGGGCGAGGTTGCGCATTCGGTCGATGTCGGCGGTAAGTTGTTGTGCCTCAATGCCGATGGCCACCACGCTGAAGGTGCCGTTCACGCTGATTTTGCGCTCGCCCATCTGCGCCTCCACCTTGTATTGGTACAGGCCTTCGGGCAGCAACCCAGCGTTCAGTTGGTAGTCGTGCTCGCGTTTGGAGAAGGTGTAGTCGTAGGTCTCGCCCGTCAGCTTGTTCACGATTTGGACCGTCATTTCGGGTTCGGTCACGAGTTCGTTGTTCGGGTTGCGCAACTCGGCGGTGATGACGACCGGCTCGTTGCTGTAATAGGTCTCCTTGGCGTAAATCGCCGAGCCGTCGTTGGCCGACAACAGCAAGTATTTCAGCGACTTGGAAAACATCTCATCGAAGACATCATGGTTCTTGTTCTGGTAATACTCATATAGCCTCCAACGCCAGATGTTGGTGCCGAAAAGGAAAGCTGTCTTGCGCTTGTCGTTGGCGAAGCTCAGCAGCGGCAGTCCCGACTTGATGCCCATCACCTCCTGCAAGAGCAGGTCGTCGTGCGACTGCAAGGCGTTGATTTCCAAATGCGGCAAGGCCAAAGGCGGATATTTCGCGATGAGTTGGTCGGCCTTGGCATCGAAGGTGAAGGTGGAAAACGCGGTGTTCAGATGCGCCTTCACGTCCATCAGGGTGTTGGTCGCGCCCGAGCGTAACTCAAACACTTTCTGCAACTTGTTGAGCAAATCGCGGTCGGTGTCGTTGCCCACGACGAACAAGACGGGGAGCTTGGCGTTCTTGTCGAACTGCGCCTGCAAAGCGGCGAAATCCGTCTTCGCGCAAGGCACCTGATGCAAGATGACCAAATCGTACTGCCCGAAGTCGGGGAGCGGCTCCTTGCCGAAACAGAAGTCCACCTCGTAGTTGTCGTTGAGCACGCTGCGCAACGCCGACAAGTCGGGATGGGGCGAGGCCGCCACGCACAGCAGCTTGTCCTTCTGGTCGAGCACTTCGACATAGACATGTCGCACGTTGTTAAGCAGTTGCTCTTCCTCGTCGATGCCGCTGATTTCGATGTCGATGGGCATCACGCCTTTCTTGTCGGCATCGAGCATGAAGTCGATTTCCTTCGAGAAGCGATTGGACGGGATCTCGACGTCGCGTTTTTCGACGACGCGCCCACCGCTCTTGAGCGTCAGCTGGGCCTTGCGTCTGGCCAAGTCGCGGGCGGCCACGGTCACGCGGACGGGGAAGGTCGCGCCGAGTGACACCACCTTGTTATAATGCACGTCGCGGATGGCGAGGTCGGGATAGGCCACCGTGTCGCCCAAGACGACGGTATGGATGGGGAACGGGAAATTTTCGGCCACCAATTCCGGCTCAAAGCCACGGTTGTAGATGCCGTCCGAAAAGAGCAGCACCGCACCCACATTACGCTTGTAGTATCTTCTGTCCAAAGACTTCAGCACCGACGACAAGTCCGTCAGTTGGTCGGAGAAGTCGAGGTTGTTGAAGTCGCGCATCTCTTCGCCAAAGACATACTCATCGACTTGGAAACCGGCGTTCAACTCGTTTCGGAACTGCCCGAATTGGGCGAGATACTCCTTTTTATAATAGGCCGAGTCCTTGCACAGCGCGATGGAGGCCGAGTTGTCGTGCGCCAAAACGAGCGTCGGCGTCTCCACCGAACTGAACTTCTGCCTGATGAGCGGGTTGAAGAGCAGCAGTACCACCAAGCCGACCATCAGCGTCCGCAGCGCAAACAAAATGATTGTCAAGGCTTTGCCATAGTGTTGTTTCTTGTTTCGGAAATACAACAATGTGGCCGACGCCAAACCAGCCAGCAGCGACAGGGCTAACATCCATATTGGGATTCCGATGGGCATTATGTCATTCTAATGGGAGCGCAAAATTAATGAAAAATCTACAATCAGATGCTTGGTGTGAAAATAATTGTCTAACTGTGCACCACATCCCTGAAGTCGGCAGGCTTCGGATACATTAGTTGAAACACTACTTGTAATCCACAATAATTCAGCCCCCAATCCGTTTCTTTTACAACATGTCGGCACGAAATTTGGACGTTTTTGCCGAACCAAAGAGAGAAATCCGTATTTTCGTCAAAAATTTCATCGTATGAGACCACGACATAAAATCTCGCTGATAATGATGATGACTTTTGCGTTATCTGTCACAGTGTCAGCTCAAAAGCATATCGAAGCCTATGACCCGGAGGCAATCTTCAACGAAGGTGTGTTGGCGTTCCAAAACCAGGAATACGGCGCGGCTTTGTCGGCCTTCGAGCAATATCGCGCCCAAGCCGCCGACGCCAAGTCGCAGCGTTGCGTCGACGCGCAGTACTATGAGGCGGTCAGTGCGCTTTATCTCGGCCATGCCGACGGCCCGGCCAAGGTCGTCCGGTTCGTGAACGACAATCCGGGAAGCACTTGGGCACGCCATGCCAACTTCCTCTACGCCAACAACTTGTTCCAAAACAAGAAATACAAGGAAGCCTTGGCCATCTACGAGAAGACCGACGCCTTTTCGCTCACCACCGACGAAGCCCAGCAGATGCAGTTCAACATGGGCTATGCCTATTTCCAGTCGGGCGAACTCGACAAGGCCATGCCCCTCTTCCACGGCCTGATGATGAACGAGGGCAAATACCAAGAGCCTTCGCGTTATTATTACGCTCACATCCAATATGTTAAAGAGAGATACAACGAGGCGTTGGACAACTTCCGCCGTCTGCGCTCGCACAGCGATTACGCCAAGGTGGTGCCAGCCTACATCATGCAAATCAACTACTTGAAGGGCGACTACCAATCGGTCGTCGAAGAAGGACCCAGTTATATCGCCAAGGCCGACAAAAAGCGGAAATCCGAGATGGCACAAATCGTGGCCGACGCCTATTTCCAGCAGAAGGACTACGGCAAAGCCCTCGAATATTACGACATCTACAAGAAAAACCTCACTCGCGGCATCTCGCGCGAGGCCTATTACCAGATGGGCGTCAGCAAGATGATGACGGGCGACTACAAAGGGGCCATCGCCGACCTGCAAAAGATAGCGGGCAACACCGACATCTTGTCGCAATATGCCTCCTATTATCTTGGCTCTTGCTATGCCAAGACCAACGAGCTGAAATACGCCCGAAGCGCTTTCTATGCCGCCTATTCCGCCGACTTCGACAAGGAACTCGGCGAGGAAGCCCTCTTCGATTATGCCAAGCTGAGCCTCATCCCCGGCGCCGACCCGTTCAACGAGGCGGTGGGACTGCTCGACAATTTCGTCGCCGAGCATCCCAACTCGGGACGCAAGGCCGAAGCCGAAGAGATGGCCATCTATCTGTTGCTCAATGCGAAAGAGAACGACGAAGCCTTGGCACGCCTCGAAGCCATGAGAAAGAAAAGCACTGAGTTGCAGACGGTTTACGACGAACTGCTCTACGCAACGGGCATCGACAACTATCAGAAAGGCCTTTACGACAAGGCGCAGGTGTGCTTCTCGAAGATGATGAACGGCAAGCAGTCGGCCACCAACAAGGCCGCTGCCTGCTTCTGGATGGGCGAGTCGGCTTATCAGTTGGGCGACTTCACAAAGGCAGGCAGATACCTGACGCAGTTCAAGGAGATGAGCGGCGCGACCAACTTGCCCGAATATAGCCTTGCCGACTACGACTTGGGCTACATCTACTACCAGAAGCCCGACTACGACGCTGCCATTGAGTGCTTCAGGAGCTTCATCCGCGTGGCCACCGACAGCCAAAACGACCTCAAGACCGATGCCTACATCCGTCTCGGCGACTGCTTCTTCATGGAACGCAACTACAACCAAGCCATCAACTATTACGACCTCGCCACGCGCATCGGCAAGCGCAACGCCGACTACGCCCTTTACCAACAGGGGCTTTGCTATGGCGCAAAAGGCAATGTGAATCAGAAGATTGCAATGCTCAACGACTTGGTGCAGACCTATCCGAGCACGCCGTATTACGACCAAGCACTGTATGAAATCGGCAACACCTATCTCGTGCATGGCGACAAAAGGGCGGCCATCTCCAACTTCGACCGCCTCATCAAGGAACGCCCACGATCGAGCTACACGCGCCAGGCCATGATGAAGGTAGGCATGATCTACTACAACAACAACCAATACGACCAAGCCCTCGCCAACCTGAAGAACCTCGTGGAGACCTATCCCAACACCGACGAGTCGCGCGAGGCTTTGAGCATCATCCGCAGCATCTACATGGAACAGAACAAGTTGGATGAATATTTCGGCTATGTCAACGCCAACGGCGGACAGGTGAAGGTGACGCAACAAGACTCGTTGGCCTTCGCCAATGCGGAGAACTTCTACTTGGATGGTCGCTACCAGCAGGCCCAGACCGCCTTGCAGTATTATTTCGACAACTTCCGCAACGGCGCATACCTGTTGAAGGCGCATTATTATGCCTACGAATGCGCCGAAAAGGTGGGAACGGAAGACCAAGTGGTGGCACACCTTAATTATATATTGTCGCAACCCGACAACGACTACACCGACAACGCCCTGCTGAAGATGGCCCGCATCGAATACGAGAAAGGCAACTACCAAAAGGCAGGCGAGTATTACGAACGACTCTCGCGCATCACCGAGGAACCGCTCCGCCGCCTCGAAGCCCTCGAAGGCAGCATGAAGAGCAACTTCTTCATGGGCAACTACGACAAGGCCATCGAGATGGGCGAGGACCTGCGCCTCTCCCGCGACCTGACCGACGAACAGGTCAACCAAATCAACCACATCGTCGGCAAGTCGTACTTCGAGAAAGGCAACTACACAGCCGCCATCGAACGTCTCGACAAGAGTGCCCGCAACGACAAGTCGGTGTATGGCGCCGAGAGTGCGTATTACTCCGCCGTGGCTTCCATCAGGCTGAAGAGGTACGACGAGGCCGAGAACAAGATTTTCGACATCTCCGACAACTTCTCGGCCTACAACTATTGGGTCGCCAAGTCGTTCATCGCCATAGCCGACGTGTATGTGGCCAAGGAGAACTTCTTCCAAGCCAAGGAAACGCTGCGCAGCGTCATCGACAACTACAAGGGCGACGACCTGAAACAAGAAGCCCGCGCCAAGCTCGCCGAGGTGGAACGCCTCGAACCCAAGGTGGGCGGTAGCAACGGCATCGAACCCATCGAAATGGATTAAACCAAGTCCCGTAGGGACGACATACCAGTAAGCAGGCGACGTCAGTCCCTGCCGATAAAACGACAACGATAACCGCAAAGTCCCGTAGGGACGACATACCAGTAAGCAGGCGACGTCAGTCCCTGCACCTAACAACAACAGATATGAAAAGACACATCCTAATAGCAATCCTATCGCTCATGGCCCTCACCGCCACGGCCCAGCACGACGAACAAGTGACCGTGGAAGGCAAGTACCGTCCCAAGGCGAACAAGGTGGACAAGCTCCAACTGACACCCGAAACGCCCCAACCCTCGTATGCCTTCCCTAGCTCGGAAGTCACTCCCAAGGAGACCAAGCAGAAATTCGCCCTCGACTTGGAAAAAATCAGCCCGACGGGCTATGCCGCCAAGAACGACAAGTTGGTCACCCCGACCGAAAACTTCCTGATGGCCGGAATCGGGACAAGGCTCTCGCCTCTGTTCCTCTACAAGCACAACTCCATGCTGACCAAAACCCTCGGACTCGGCGTGGGCGTGAAGCACAACTCGTCGTGGCTCAACATCAAGGACTACGCGCCTTCGGGCTACATGAACAATGCGTTTGACGTCAATCTCACGACAAGCCGGTTCGACGGCTTCCAAATCGACGGCGGAGTCTATTACAAGAACGACATGTACCATTATTATGGTGTCAATCTCGTTGAAACGCCGCTGACGGATGCGGAGATTGAGCAATATTGCCCGCGTCAGACCTACAACACCATCGGAGCGCATCTCGGTTTGGCCTCCACCTCGACCCGCGTGGGCGAGTTGAGCCATTCGGGTGGCGTGGATTATCATTACACTTTCGACAACACCTATGCGAGAGAGCATTTCGTCGGGTTGGACTACGGCCTCGGCTACACCCAAAACTGGTGGGGCGACAAGAGCCATCCGCAAAAGGTGGGCTTGGACATGGGCTTCCAATTCGACGGCTTCGCTTCAAATGAAGAATCTTCAAATCGTATCTATCTCAAAGTCAATCCGTTTCTTGAGACGAGCGGCGATTTCTATCGTTTGCGTGTGGGCGCACTCATGGACGTGGCTACACGTGTCAACGAGAGCGACAATCTTTTCGCAATCCGTCCCGACCTGAACGGCAGCCTGTTTGTCTTGGACAAGAAATTGGAGTTCTATGCGGGGTTGAATGGTGGACGTAAGTTGGTGACATTCAGTGATATTATTGGTGACAATCCCTTCTTTTCAAATGCACCGTGCTCCGATTTTGGGGTGAAAAATGTCAAGTTTGGATTCGATGCCGGTGTGCGCACCAACATCGTTGAAATCGTCGATTTGCACTTGGGCGTGCGCTATCGCCATACCGACAATGACCCGTTCTATCAGCTCGACGACTACTATATTGACAATGCCCAATCGGTTATGCCGTTCAACAAGTTCAGGCTTGTTTACGACGAAACCCATACGGTGTCGGTACTCGCTGATGCCCGCGTCAAGTTGCGCAACAGCCTCACCGCCGACTTGGGCTTTGCCTACAACAGTTGCAAGCCTACCAACGAAGAATACGCTTGGTATCGCCCGACGACCGAAGGCAAGCTGAAGCTGACCTACGACTTCAACGACCAGCTTTCGTTCAACTCGACCTTGCTTTTCCAAGGTGGCCGTTATGCGAAAGCCGTTGCGTTTGAGAGCCAAGGTTTGACCTACTCGAACGAAAAGCTGAAGGATGTCTTCGACCTCAGCCTTGGTGCCGACTACAAGGTGAACGACCAGATCACGGCCTTTGCCCTGTTGGACAATGTAGCACATCAGAAATACCAGCTTTATTACAATTACCCCGTCACGGGCATCCAGTTCTTCGCTGGCGTGAAGCTGAGGTTCTGAAAACGCTTTAAACGTCACAAAAAGCCCTTTCTCGTCGATGGGGCTTTTCTTTTTGCCGTCTGCGCAAAAAATCGGCCATATCCGAAATTTACCCGTTTTTAGCCCGATAGAGCCGTTTTGCGCCAAAAACAAATTTTTCAACTTTTTTGGGCGTCGTGCCGAAAAAATGTGTATCTTTGCATTTTTAATCGAAAAACCTAAAAAATCAGAAAATGACTGAAGAAGAAAAAAGAGAATTGGCAAGCGAAGAATACGGCGCTAATAAGATCCAAGTGCTCGAAGGCCTTGAGGCCGTGCGCAAGCGTCCGGCCATGTATATCGGCGACGTCCATTTCCGTGGCTTGCACCATTTGGTATACGAGGTCGTGGACAACTCCATCGACGAGGCTATGGCCGGCTTCTGCGACCGAATCGAGGTCAACATCCTCGAAGACAACTCGATAAGTGTGCTCGACAATGGCCGTGGCATCCCCACGGGTATGCACCCCAAGGAACATCGCTCGGCCTTGGAAGTGGTGCTGACCGTGCTTCACGCAGGCGGCAAGTTCGACAAGGGCTCCTATAAGGTCTCGGGCGGTCTGCACGGCGTGGGCGTGAGCTGCGTCAACGCGCTTTCGACCCACCTCACCGCCGAGGTCTATCGCGAAGGCCAAATCTTCAAGCAGGAATACGAATGCGGCAAGCCGCTCTACGACGTGAAAGTGGTGGGAACGACCGACAAGAACGGCACCCGCATCACCTTCAAGCCCGACGGCAGCATCTTCCAAACTACTGAATATGACTATGGTACGCTCGAAAACCGTATGCGCGAACTGGCTTACCTCAACAAAGGCATCACCATCGTGTTGACCGACGAGCGCACGAAGAACGAGGACGGCAGCTTCAGGAGCGACACCTTCTATTCCGAAAAGGGCTTGGTGGACTTCATCGCCTACCTCGACGCCAACCGCAACAAGCTGATCCCCGAGCCGATATACATCAGCGGCGAAAAAAACGACGTGCCGGTTGAAATCTCGTTGGAATACAACGACGAATACAAGGAAAACCTGCATTCATACGTCAACAATATCAACACGATAGAAGGCGGCACCCACTTGCAGGGCTTCCGCTCGGGCCTGACGCGCTCGTTCAATGCCTATGTCGAGAAGAGCGGCCTGTCAGAGAAGCTGGAAAAGAGCAAGGTGAAGATTACGCCCGACGACTTCCGCGAAGGCCTCACGGCAGTCATCTCGGTCAAGGTGCCGGAGCCGCAGTTTGAAGGCCAGACCAAGACCAAGCTCGGCAACGACGAGGTGATGGGCATCGTCAACTCCATCGTGGGCCAGCAACTCTCTGACTATCTGGAGGAACACCCCAAAGAGGCCAAGCTCATCTTCGACAAGGTCGTCCTTGCCGCCACTGCCCGTCAAGCCGCTCGCAAGGCGCGTGAGACCGTGCAGCGCAAAGGTGCCCTGTCGGGCTTCAGCCTGCCGGGCAAGTTGGCCGACTGCTCCGACCGCGACCCCGCCAAGACGGAGCTTTACCTCGTCGAGGGTGACTCGGCAGGCGGCTCCGCCAAGCAAGGCCGCGACCGCGCCTTCCAAGCCATCCTGCCCCTGCGCGGTAAGATCCTGAACGTGGAGAAAGCCATGCAGCACCGCGTGTTCGACAGCGACGAAATCAAGAACATCTACACCGCCCTCGGCGTGACCATCGGCACGGAGGAGGACAGCCAAGCGCTCAACCTTGAGAAGCTGCGCTACCACAAGGTCATCATCATGACCGATGCCGACGTCGACGGCAGCCACATCACCACGCTGATCCTGACCTTCTTCTTCCGCTACATGCGCGAACTGATTGAAAACGGCTATGTGTATTGCGCCACGCCGCCCTTGTATCTCATCAAGCGCGGCACCAAGCCGATCCGCTATTGCTGGACCGACGAGGAACGCTTTGCGGCCATGGCCGAGCTGACCAAGAACGGCACCGTGAGCGGCTACGACGTGCAACGTTACAAAGGTCTGGGTGAGATGAACCCCGAACAGCTTTGGGAAACCACCATGGACCCGGCCCACCGCACCCTGCGCCAAGTGACCATTGAGAACGCCATGGAAGCCGACCACATCTTCTCCATGCTCATGGGCGACGAAGTGGGTCCGCGCCGCGAGTTCATCGAACAGAACGCGACTTACGCGAATATCGACGCTTAACATTAGTTACCTTTGCCCATTCAAATTTACGCTTATGCAAACATTCAAAAAAGGAGAGAAAGTCGGCAAGTATGTCGTCCACTCGTTCATAAAGAAAGGCATTGTGGCTGAGTCGTATACGGTGCTCGGCCCCGACGACATGATGTATTTCATGAAGATGTACGACTTCCGCAGCATCCCTCGCGAGCAGCTGTTCGAGGGCAAGGAGGTCTACGAAATCCACCTCTGCAAGGAACTGAACGCCGGGGAAAACCAAAATGTCATCCGTTATGTCGACAACGGCGAGGTGAAGAAGGGCAATGTGACCTATCATTATTTGGTCACGGAATACTATCGCGGCGTCTTGCTGTCGGAAGCCATCGCAACGGATGGCCGTTTCGACCTCGAAGATGCCGTGCAAATCACATTGTGCGTCTTGTCGGGGCTGTCGTATATCCATTCCTGTGCGTTGATTCATAATGATATACGTCCGTCCAACATCATCCTTCAGGAGTTGGATGACGGAATGCTGATGCCCACCATCATCGACCTTGGCCACATCTCCTATATGGTGAAAGGCCGCCCGACATTCGTGGTCGATGACCTGAAGCCGTTTTTCCGTGCGCCCGAGACGTTCCGCTCGGTCTATACGGTGAAAAGCGACATCTTCTCGACGGGAGCCTTGCTCTATTACCTCATTTTCGGCATGTCGCCGTGGGAAGTCGATTTGGGCGGCAAGGAACACGACAAATTGGCCCTCAAGTTGGCCATCAGGAAGGCGAGAAGCCATAAGCTCGTGCTCGAGACCGACGAGGTGAAGATCCCTGACTATATGAAGGCCATCCTGCTGAAAGCGTTGGCCTTGAAGCCTGACGACCGCTTCGCCTCGGCTGCCGAGTTCGCCGAAGCCTTGTTGCAACAGCTGATGCCTCATTTGGCTGAGAACCAAGAGAATAATGAACAACCTGTCGCCAACGGCAACGAGAGCCAAGAGAACAATGGCCCTGTCATCACCTTCAAGAAAGGTTCGGGCAGCGGCTTCGACAACGTGACGGGACGCGACGAGCTGAAGGAACAGTTGCGCAAGGAAGTGCTGTTTGCCTTGCAGAATCCCGAAAAGGCCAAGCAGTACAGGCTTCCGGCCATCAATGGCGTGCTGCTCTACGGTCCTCCCGGATGCGGAAAAAGCCTTGTGCTTGAGAGCTTTGCGGAGGAATTAGGCTTCAATTATTCCATCATCAAGGGCGTGGAAATGGGCCATATCTACCAAGAGGGCGTGCTCGATAACCTGCAACGGGTGTTTGATGCCGCCGAAATCAAGGCTCCGTTTGTGCTTTGCTTCGACGAGCTGGAGTTCATCGCCCCGAACCCCAATGCCGACGGCGAAGAAAGCAACATCACACCGCAGATTTCGGCACTTTTCGGCATGATGAACGAATGCTCAAAGAAAGGTATTCTCGTGGTGGCCACCACCAATCGCCCCGACCTCATCGACCAGGCCATCATGCGCGTGGGCTGCTTCGACCGCGTATTCTTCGTGCCGCAGCCCGACTTCGAGGCGCGTAAGGACATCTTCATGGACCACCTCAAAGACCGCCCATGCGAGGAACTCGACTTCGACGAGTTGGCCAAGATGTCGGACGACTTCAACGCGGGCGACATCACCGAAGCCGTCAACGAAGCCGCCATGACCGCCGCCTACAACGACGTGCCCATCTCGCAAAAGATCCTCGTCGACGTGCTGAAATACAAGAACCCGACCTATTCCACCAAGACCCGCATCGGTTTCAACAAGGGCTAACCATGACGAATGCCAAGACATTGGTTTCCAGTTATCTGAAGGCGAAAGGCATGGAGGCTTCAAAGAACGATTTGGGCCTCAATTTCACCTACGAAGGCTGGAATTTCCTGCTTTGGCACGACAAAACCGACCCCTTGTTTTTCCGCCTCACCTTGCCAGGCATCTTCGACGTGACGGACGACAACTTCGCCAAGGCCATCATGGCGTGCAACAATGTCAACTGGAACTACAAGGTGGTGAAGGCGGTGCTTTACGACTACGAAGACGGCAAGGAGAAAGGCGCTTCGGTGTGGATGTGCTATGAGCAACTGCTTGATGCGATGTCCAATGTGGATGAAATCGTTCCCCGCGCCGTGCAGAGCCTGCTTTCGGCCTGCGATGCGTTTATGAAGGAGATGACGGAAGACCTGTGAATTGATAAATTAAATATCAACAATATGAAAATCAAACTTTTACTCCTGTCTATGCTAATTTCAACAGTCGCTGTTGCGCAATATGCTCCCGCTGGCGACAAAATCAAGACCGAATGGGCTTCGCAGGTCAGCCCCGAAAACGCCCTGCCCGAATATCCTCGCCCGATGATGGTGCGCCCCGAATGGAAAAACCTGAACGGCCTGTGGCAATACGCCATTACGCCGAAAGGGGAGAAGTGTCCCGACAAGTTTGAGGGCGACATCCTCGTGCCGTTCTGCATCGAGTCGTCGCTGTCGGGCGTGCAGAAGGAGGTCGGACCCGACAATGCCTTGTGGTACCAAAAGACTTTCGCAGTTCCGGCCAACTGGAAAAACGGTCGCGTGCTGCTCCATTTCGGTGCCGTCGACTGGATGACGGACGTGTGGGTGAACGGAATCAAAGTAGGCTCGCACACAGGCGGTTACACGCCTTTTACCTTCGACATCACGCAAGCCCTGAAAACCAAGGGCAATGAGATGGTGGTGCGCGTTTGGGACCCGACCAACAGCAGCTACATCCCGCACGGAAAGCAGGTCATCAAGCCGCGTGGCATTTTCTACACCTCGGTGACAGGCATTTGGCAAACGGTGTGGCTCGAAAACGTGCCTGACGACTACATCCAAAACCTCGTCACCACGCCCGATTTCGACAAGGCCACGGTCAGCGTCGATGTGGATTTCTCCAACCTGACGAAGGACGATTTGTATGAGGTGGAAGTGTCCTATGAAGGCCAGTTGGTCGCTACGGGTAAGTCCATCAACGGGCAACCGGTGGAGGTGAACATGCCCGAAGACTTCCTTCGCTGGAGTCCCGACCATCCTTTCCTTTACGACATGAAAGTCAGTGTGTTGCGCAAGGGGAAAGTCGTTGACGCCGTGGAGAGTTATTTCGCCATGCGCAGCTTCGGCACGATGCGCGACGAGAGCGGCATCACGCGTCTCACCCTCAACGGCCTGCCGATTTTCCACTATGGCCCACTCGACCAAGGCTGGTGGCCCGACGGACTCTACACCGCGCCCACCGACGAGGCTTTGGCCTACGACATCCAAAAGACCAAGGACTTCGGCTTCAACATGATTCGCAAGCACGTCAAGGTGGAGCCGGCGCGATGGTACTACCATTGCGACCGCCTCGGCATCATCGTTTGGCAGGACATGCCCAGTGGTGGTCGTGGCCCTGAGTGGCAGACGACGCAATACTACCAAGGTCCCGAAAGCCTGCGCACGCTCGAATCGGAGGAGTGCTACAAGAAGGAATGGACGGAAATCGTCAACAGCCTGAAGTCGGTGCCGTGCATCGGCGTTTGGGTGCCGTTCAACGAGTCGTGGGGACAGTTTAAGACGCCCGAAATCGTTGAGATGACCAAGAAACTCGACCCGACGCGCTTGGTCAACCCTGCTTCGGGCGGCAATTTCTTCCAATGTGGCGACATCCTTGATTTGCATCACTATCCCGACCCGAAGATGTTCCTCTACGACCCAACCCGTGCCACCGTCCTTGGCGAATATGGCGGTATCGGACGTAAGGTGGAAGGCCACACTTGGGTGAAAGACCAGGGCTGGGGCTATGTGGAGTTCGACACCGAGGAAAAGGTGACCGACACCTATGTGGAATACGCCGAACAACTCTACAAGATGGTGTTCCAAGGCTTTTCGGCGGCGGTCTACACGCAAACCACCGACTGCGAGACCGAGCTGAACGGCCTGATGACCTACGACCGCAAGGTGGTGAAATTGGACGAAAAGCGCCTGTTGCAAATCAACAGGAAAATCAGCCACGCCTTGGCGGAATAAGTTTTTTGGGCGGATTCGACGGTTTTTTCTTCGATTCCGCCCACTTTTTTATCAAATCTGGGCGGATTCGAGGATTTTTTGCTCGATTCCGCCCAGATTCTGTTTTTTTCTAATCCTCAAACAAGTCATCCAAAGTGATTTGGAATGCCATTTCTGCGACATAGCTGTTTTGCGAAGCCCCATTGGTGGAGATGAGGGTAGGGAGGATGCCGCAGCGTGTTCCCGTCTGCTCCACGAAGGTGGCGCGACGCTTCCTGATTTTCTCAGCTTCCTCTTTGTCAAGTAGATAGGTTCCTTCGCTGTATTTGATTTCGCATAGGTTAATCATTTTGTCGGCACGCTCAATGATGAGGTCGATTTGCGTTTTGTCGTTTGTTGCCTTGTTGCGCCAAGCGTAGTATTCCGTCCCGATGCCGTCAATCTTGAGGGCTTTCTTGATTTGCGGAATGTGCGCCATGCAAAGCCGCTCGAAAGCGTGGCCATACCATGTGTTGACGGTTGGTGTGCCGATGTGGTGTTGCCAATACTGCATGTCTTCGAATTGCTTGTTGGCGAAAGTGAGGTGGAACAGTGTGAAGAAATCAGTGAGTTGGAAAATGCCGCCCGTGGCTTTCACTTTCTTTTCGCGGATGTGGTAACAACGAATGAGGTCGCAGTTTTCCAAGTCTTCCAACTGGTTGCTGAGGTGTCCGTTGTCGCTGGTTTTCAGTTTTTTGGTCAGTTCCACACGGGTCAGGCCTTTTTTGTTGGCGGCCAATTGCGCGACGATTTGCAAATAAGGCTTCTCATTGTCGAACAGCGACTTGTACAGCGATTCGTATTCCGCGACTAATTCGCCGTCCTTGCTGAAGCAGAGCCGGTCGATGTTTTGGGCCAGACTTTCTTCCTTTTTCAGCAGGCTGAGATAAAAGGGCACACCACCAAAGGTCATATAGGCTTGGGCAATCATCAGCCGCGTCCAATGGAAATCGTTGGCTATCAGATAGGTTTCGGTTTCTTTTAGGGTGAACGGCGCGAGGTGCATGGTGTGTGTGAGGCGGTTGTGCAGCCCGCCTCGGTTGTTGATGATGTTGCGGATCATCCACGAGGTGGCACTACCGCAAACGATGAGTTTCACCTCGTCGTGCAGCGAAGCCCACGTGTTCCAAAACTGGCCTAAGGCCCGCACGAAAGCGCCGCCTTTTCGGTCGAAGCAGGGCAACTCGTCGATGAAGATGATGCAGGGCTGGCCTTTTCGTAGTTTGCTGTTCAACAGCTCTTGCAGGGCATAAAACATCTCCAACCAGTTTTTGGTGAGTGGTTTCTCGTAGCCGTATTCGCGCAATGCGATTTGGAAGGCCGACACTTGTTCCGACTTCTTGCCGTAGAGCAGCCCCGAAACGGAAAACGCCAATTGGCCTTTCAGCGTTTGGTTGACCAAGAAGGTCTTCCCGACGCGCCGCCGTCCGTAAAGGCCGACGAACTCGGCACGGTTTGAGCCGATGTATTCCCGCAGTAGCGCGGTTTCTTTTTCTCTTCCGATTAAGGTAGCCATTACAAATCAATTTCGCCGCAAAAATAATAAAATTCGGGCGGATTCGGTGTTTTTTTCTTCGATTCCGCCCACTTTTTTATCAAATCTGGGCGGATTCGATGATTTTTTGCTCGATTCCGCCCTTGTTTCTGCTTGAGGAAAACAACAAAGGCGCACCGTAATGATGCGCCTTTGCATGGTTTTTAGGATCTGTCGTCTTTATTTGGCTTCGCCAATGATGGTGATTTGAGTGCCATAGTTGCCAGTGTCAATTTCGGCGCGGTTGATGAGCACAAGATGGTATTGGCCATCGGCACCGATGACGGCCAGCATGTCGTTGTAGTCGTGGCTGGCGTTGGTGGTGATGTTACGATAGCTTTCGACGGTGGTGCCGTTTTCTCTCAAGTTGGAGAAGTAACCGCCCTTTTCGACATCGGTAGTGATGGTTTCATAGTCGTCGCCATTGCAAACATACAGGGCAGCGCCTTCGACGGGCTTGATGGTGGCAAACACTTCCTTGTAACTGCCAGCCCATTGCAGGCCCATTGCTTCCATTTCAGCTCCGGTTGTGCCTAAGAGCTGGGTACCTTTGCGCACCCATTCGATGGTCGCAGCAACCAGCGGCTGGGCGGGTTCGTTGATGCTCAGGTTGATGACGGCGGTGGCGGTTTCGCCAGCGACATCGGTCACGATGGCTTCGATGACAGAAGTGCCAACGATGTCTCTTTCAGGACTGTAGGTCACGTTGTCAGTGTAGGTAAATTCGGTTTTGCCGGTCAAGTCGACATTGGCCCATTCCACACCGTCGATGTTGACGACGAGTTTGGAGAGGGCTTTGCTGGTTTCGGCGCTGGAAGCCATGACGAAGCCAAAATTGACTTCAGTGTTCAGGTCAACGACATCACCACTTTGAACATAACCTTCCTCGGTGAGGGCGGAGATGGTGGGTTGTCCTTGTTTTTCGCAGCTTGCAAAGAAGGCAACGCTGACGAGGCACGCAAGTGCCAATGCAAATTTCTTCATTTTTTAATGATTTTGATTAGTAATTAGGTTATTTGTTTAAGTGTTTGTTTCAAAGAACACGGCAAAGATAAGCAAATACTTTGCCAAACTTTCAAAAAACCGCGAAAAAAATCAAAAAAAGCCTGTTTTTGGCAGGCTTTTCGTTCTTTTAATGCAGTTTCTTTTCCATTTTTTGATTAGTCCTCAACGATTGCTTCGTTCGGGCAAGCGCCGGCGCAGGTGCCGCAACCAACGCAGGAATCAGCGTCGATGACATAGATGTCGCCTTCCGAGATTGCGCCCACAGGGCATTCGTCGATACATGTGCCGCAAGCAACGCAGCTGTCTGTGATTTTGTAAGCCATAATGTTTTAAATTTTAGAGTTTTGTTTTGGGTTTCGTGCCGCAAAAATACTACAAGTTTCATTCCAACGCGCCCAAAACCGAAATTTTTATTCTTTCTAAATAAGAAAAGATTTCAAATGGTTGAAAATCAATGTAATGTATATTTCTCCATCAAAGAAAAAATAAAAAGCGGTTTTCTGTCGGTTTGCACCTTTTTATTATGTACCTTTGCAGCGAAATAGAGAGAATGTCGGCGATGAGGCTCCGGCGAGGCTGGAAACAACTGCCCAACAAGTCTTTGTCACGACATTTGACCATTGAAAATCAATACATTATCAAAAATCTGTAAATATGACAGCAAAAAGTAAAGTTGTAGCCCTTGAACATGTCGTCATCCGTTTTTCGGGCGACTCGGGCGATGGTATGCAACTTACCGGAAATCTATTTTCGGACTCGACAGCATTTGCAGGAAACGACTTCGCCACCTTCCCGGACTATCCGGCCGAAATCCGTCCGCCTCAAGGCACGGTGGCAGGTGTCAGCGGTTTCCAAGTGCATTTCGGACACAAACCGGTTCACACCACGGGCGACCTCTGCGACGTGCTGGTTGCCATGAACCCCGCCTCCATCAAGGCGAACATGCGCTGGCTCCGCCCCGGAACCATCATCATCATCGACTCCGACTCGATGACCGACAAGGCCTTGGAAAAGGCCGGTTATGCCGACGACCCCACCGTTGACGGCACCTTAGCCGACTACCAAGTCGTGAAAGCCCCCATCTCGGAACTCACCAAAGAGGCCTTGAAGGACTTCGGCATGGACAACAAGTCGATGCTCAAGTCGAAGAACATGTTCGCCCTCGGCATCGTGCTGTATCTCTTCAACCGCGAGAGAGACAGCGTTTACAGCTACTTCGAGACGAAATTCAAAGGCAAGGACCAAGTGATCAAGGCCAACCGCACCGTCCTCGACGCGGGTTACCACTATGCCGACACTTGGGAGCTGTTCACCAATACCTATAAGGTGGAGGCCGCCGACCTCGAGAAGGGCAAGTACCGCAACATCACGGGCAACGTCGCCGCCGCTTGGGGCCTGATGGCCGCCTCCGAAAAGTCGGGCCGCCCGCTCTTCCTTGGCTCGTACCCCATCACGCCGGCCACTGACATTTTGGCCGAACTGACGAAATACAAGAACCTAAACGTCAAGGCTTACCAAGCCGAAGACGAAATCGCCGGCATCATGTCGTCGATCGGTGCGGCCTACACGGGCTGCATGGCCGTGACGACGACCTCCGGCCCTGGCCTCTCGCTGAAGAGCGAGGCTTTGGGCTTGGCCGTGATGACCGAGCTTCCGCTTGTCGTCATCGACGTGCAACGTGGCGGTCCCTCCACGGGTCTGCCGACCAAGATGGAACAGAGCGACCTGCTGCAAGCCCTCTACGGCCGCAACGGCGACGCTCCGCTTGTGGTCATCGCCGCCCGCAGCTCCGCCGGTTGCTTCTACACCGCTTTCGAGGCCGCCCGTCTCGCCATGGAGCACATGACACCCGTCATCATGCTCAGCGACGGCTCGTTGGGCAACGGCTCCGAGGTGTTCCGCATCCCGCGCATGGCCGACCTGCCGACCATCACGCCTCCGATTGCCAAGGCCGACGACCCTGACTACCAGCCTTTCCGCCGCGACGAGAAATGGCTCCGTCGCGAATGGGCCATCCCGGGTACGCCTGGCCTGCGTCACCGCGTGGGCGGTCTGGAAAAGGAGAACGGCAAGGGCAACCTTTCGACCAATCCTGAAAACCACCAACTCATGACCGAACTCCGTGAGGAGAAGATCAACCGCGTGGCCAACGACATCCCGCTGCAGGAAGTCTATGGCGACAAGAACGCCGACCTGCTTGTGGTGAGCTGGGGCGGCACCTTCGGCACCGTCCGCACCGCCGTCGAGAAGCTGATGGAAGAAGGCAAGAGCATCGCCCATGCCCACTTCGACTACATCATGCCGCTGCCGCGCAACACCGAGGAAGTGCTACAAGGTCACAAGAAGATTGTGGTCTGCGAGATCAACCGCGGCCAATTCGCCAAATACCTGCGCATGAACTTCCCGGAGTACAAGAGCGAACAATATAATAAGGTGATGGGCCTGCCGTTCACCCTCGGCGAGCTTGAAGCCAAGTTTAACGACCTTTTAAAATAACACGACCATGGAAAATCAGAATATCGATCAAGAGGTCATGCTGACCAAAGAGGATTTTGCAAGCGATCAGGTGGTGAAATGGTGCCCAGGCTGCGGCGACCATGCCATCCTGAAGGCCGTTCAGGACATTTTCCCGAAGTTGGGCAAGAAGAAGGAAGACATCGTTGTCGTTTCCGGCATCGGCTGCTCCTCGCGCTTCCCTTACTACATGAACACCTACGGTTTCCATAGCATCCACGGTCGTGCTGCCGCTGCCGCCACTGGCGTGAAGTTGGCCAACCCGAACCTCAGCGTGTGGATGATCACCGGCGACGGCGACTGCACCGCCATCGGCGGCAACCACTTCATCCACGCCTGCCGTCGTAACATCGACATCAACCTCATCCTGTTCAACAACCGTATCTACGGTATGACCAAGGGCCAATTCTCGCCCTGTACCTTCCGTGGCACGAAGACCAAGACCTCGCCGCAAGGCACCTACGAGGACCCGTTCAATCCCGGCGAGCTCGCCATCGGCGCCAAGGCCACATTCTTCGCCCGTGGCGTTGACATCAACCCGAAGGAACTGAGCGAAATCTTCATGGAGTCGTATAGGCACGACGGCATCGCCGTGACCGAGGTGTTGCAAAACTGCATGATCTTCTCCAACGGCGTACACGAAAACATCACTGGCAAGGACGTCCGCGACGACATGCAGGTGAAATGCGTACACGGCCAGCCGCTCATCTTCGGCAAGAACCGCGACAAGGGCATCCGCTTGAATGGCAACCAGCTTGAAGTGGTCACCATCGGCGAGAACGGCATCACCGAGAAGGACATCCTCGTCCACGACAAGACCACCGAGGACACGGGTATCCACATGATGCTGGCGCACATGATGCCGCCTCATTTCCCCGTGGCCATCGGCGTCATCCGCGACGTGAAAGCCCCGACCTTCAACGACAGCCTCTTGGAAGTCATCGAAAACGAGAAGGCCAACTCGAAGATCAAGAACATGGACGACCTGCTCAACAGCGGCTCGACCTGGACGATCGAATAAGTGAAGGCCCCTGAGCCTGTCGAAGGGCCGACGGGCCAACCTTAAAAATGAAAGAATCCCGCTCGTTTGGGCGGGATTCTTTTGTCTGAAATAGAGTTCTTGCCTATGAATTTGGCAGATTTTGCCTTGTTCTTGCCTATGAATTGTGCAAGTTTTAGTCGTTGTTGACTATGAATTAGGTAAATTTTTCTATAATCTTACCTATGAATTAGGAAAAATTTTGCCAATTCTTGCCTATGAATTGGGAAAAGTTGTATCTTTGCAGGCTGAAAGACAAATAGATATACAATGTTCAATCGTATAGTCATAAAACAGTTGCGCCAATGGCGTGAAAGGAGTCCTCATAAGCCCCTCGTCATTCGAGGCGCAAGGCAGGTGGGTAAGAGTACCCTCGTGAGGGAATTTGGCAAGGAATTCGATATTTTCATCGAAGTAAATCTCGAATTGTCGGAGGATGCCGAAATCTTCACTCGAACCGACGATGTGATTGAAATCTGGCAGTTTTTGTGTTTGCGCAACCGTGTCGTTTCCGACAAGAACAAGCGTATGTTGCTTTTCATCGACGAGATTCAGGAAGTGCCGCAAGCCGTGGCCTTGTTGCGCTATTTCTATGAGAAGATGCCTTGGCTGTATGTCATTACGGCGGGTAGCCGCTTGCAGAGCCTATTTAAAAGTCGTGTTTCGTTTCCCGTTGCGCGAGTGGAATACTTGAACCTACGCCCGTTCTCGTTTTTGGAATATCTCGATGCAGCTGAAGGAGAGGCTTGGTGCGATATGGTTCGGGAACTCGGCGTTACTTCGGTCATGCATGAGAAACTTATCAGTCATTTCAACCAATATGCCCTTATTGGCGGAATGCCCGAAGTGGTTTCCAATTATGTGCAATATCGTGACATTGAGAGACTTTCTCCAATTTTCAACTCTTTGCTGAAAGGCTACAATGAGGATGTGGAACGTTATGCCAAAAACGAGGAACAGGTTCGCATTATCCGCCATTTGTTGAACACGGCTTGGTTTTCGGCTGCCGAAGCTCTTGCCATGAACAATTTCGGCAATAGCAGTTACACCAGCAAGCAAATCCATGAAGCGATGGATTGTCTTGAACGGGCGTATATCCTATCGTTGGACTATCCAATTACCATGACTTCCGCGCCAGCCATTCCATCCTTGCGTCGTGCTCCGAAACTTATCATGGTGGATAGCGGTATCACCAATTTTGTGGCTGACATACAGATTGAATACCTTCAAAACAAGGAATTGCTTGACACTTGGCGTGGTCGTGCTGCCGAACAGATTGTGGCACAGGAACTCCGAATACTATTGGATAATAAGTTTCAAGAGAAGCAATTCTATTGGGTGCGCGACAAGAAAGGCACCACGGCTGAAATCGACTTCATTTGGCAACAGAACGCGCAGATTATTCCCATTGAAGTGAAAACAGGACTACATTCGCATCTTCGCTCGTTGCACAGCTTTGTCAATACCGCCGACCGACATGTTACGGCGGTGCGTTTTTGGAGTGGAGAGTTCAGCGTTCAGGACACCTTCACGCCCGAACCCGAAAAGCGACCTTATCGGTTGATCAATGTGCCGTTTTATTATATTGGGCAACTGGAGGCAATATTGAAACAGTATCTGTTGTGAATTGACGAAAAATCCCGATTGTTTGGGCGAGGTTTTAGCTATCAAACTTCCACAATCTCACTAATCTTGCAATCCACAAACGGAACGATTGCAGTCGCCCATGCCATTCCCACGCCGAATGCGCTCAACATCAATCTCTTTTTGCCTTGCATCTTGTCTTTCAATTCGCTAACAATAGTGAGAGGCACAGACACAGACGAAGTGTTGCCATACTTCTGGATGGTCCATGGGATTTTGTCTTTGTCAAGTTTCATTTTCTTGGCAATGTGGTTATTGATAAACGCATTGGCTTGGTGGAAGATGTAGTAGTCCATAGACTGGACATCCTCGCCTGCAGCAGCCATCAGGCGTTTAATGTCTTTGGGCACCTCAACGATGACGAAATTAAAAACGTCGGCACCGTTCATGTACCCGTGCTCGTCGCACCGGATATTCCCATATTCATCCACCACTTTTTCGCGCAGGGTTTCGGCAGAACTCATATTGCGATAGCCCCCACCGGAAATCATAATCAGATTGCCACGCGAGCCGTCGGAATTGAGAGAAAAATGGCTTTCGCCAAACTTCTCGTCACGCTCAATGAGAGCAGCCACTCCTGCATCGCCAAAGATGAATGCCTCACGCCTGTCCTTGCGGCTATACACCTTCGAGCGGGTCTCTCCGTCGAGCATCAGAGCCTTTCGGAAACCGTGGTTTTGCATCAAGGCATAAACGATGCAAAGCGCATTGATAAAGCCCGAACAACCGAGTTGGATGTCAAACGCCATCGTTGACATAGGCAAACCAAGCCTGTCCTGCAACAGGATAGACGTGGCTGGCATCCTATAGTCAGGAGTCTGTGAGAGGAACACCAGCAGGTCTATTTCATTTCTGTCGATATGGTTGTCCGCTATCAGCTTTTCCGCCGCTGCAAAACAAAGGTCGGAAGCGCAGGTCTTGTCATCAGCGAACCTTCGCTCTGCAACACCCACTTTGTCAACAACCTTTCTGACCTCATCCTCCGGCCAGATGTCCAGGTCGTAATGATAGTTGTCTATCACTCTTTTGGGCACACAGGCAGAAAGAGCTGTTATGCCTACATTATCATAGGTTAAGATAGCCATGTGATTCAAAGGTGTTATTTAGCCGTTAATCCCCCGTCAATAACAATGGATTGTCCTGTTATCCAAGAAGATGCCTCTGACAACAAATAAACAACACCATTTGCTACATCAATAGGTTGTCCATACCTTTTAAGTGGATATTTGTCTTTGTCTTCATCGAGTTGCTCTTGGGTCAAAGTACCATGATGGATTAATGGCGTTTCCACCATGCCAGGGCAAATACCATTTATTCGGATTCTTTTTGGAGCAAGTTCAACAGCAAAATAGTTTACCATAGATTTAAGTGCAGCTTTTGATGAACCATATATGGCATTGCCGGGAGTCCACCGACCTGTCCCTCCAATGGATATCAAAATCACTATCGAGGAATTAGGTTGTAAGCATTTTTTCTTTGCCAACAAGCGCAATGTTTCAACAGGGGAGAAGAAATTGACGTTATAGATTTCGTCGAATTTTTCTCTTGTCGAGAACAAAACGGGCAAAGACCTGCTTCTGCCGGCGCACAACACGAGGCCGTCAATTTTGCCTACCTGATTCACTAATTTTTCAAGTTCTTCTTGATTGGTCAAATCTGCGATGAACTGTTTGTTGTCGTCACCTTCAAGCGCGTTAAATGTTTCCTGCAAACGCTCTTGGTTGCGGGCGGTAACGATAACAGATGCTCCCATTTTTGAACACGATATGGCCGTTTCTTTCCCAATACCAGATGATGCTCCTGTTACAAGAATTGTTTTGCCTTCTAATGAAAAAGGATTGTATGTTATACCCATCGTGACTCTCCTTTCGGTTCTTCAACTTCCACTAAACCAGAAATCATCATATTGTCGTCAGAAGAGAATGCCACTGTGCCCCATGAAAGGCCAACGCCAAAGCCACAGCAAATGAACTTTGTTGGTTGGTTGCATTTTTCTTTGAGTTGCGTGACAATTGTGATGGGAATTGATGCCGACGAAGTGTTGCCAAAATGATACATACATGATGGAACTTTCTCTGCCGGTAGTTTCAACTTTTTCGCAATCATGTTGTTCATCTTCATATTCGCTTGATGGAACACGAAGTAATCATAATCCAAATAGTCAAAGCCATATTTTTCAGCCAACTTCTTGACTGATTTTGGTGCTGTCGAGATTCCAAACGAGAACACATCCATGCCTTTCATGCGTGTTTGCATACGATGCATTTGTTTCCCTTCGATTTCCTCTAATTTGAATGAATCAACTGAAACCTGATTGCGACTACCGCCATCAGGAGTGATAATGGCATCATACCCGCTACCGTCTGTGCCGAAATGGAACTTAAATCCGTCTGCGCCTTCGGCAAACTCAACGGCTGTTGCTGTACCTGCATGTCCAAACAATGGGTCACGCGGGCCTTTGGCTCTTTTCTTGGCATCTCCGCAAAGTAATAAGGCTTTCTTGATAGAGCCAGAGTTGAGCAGCGAAGCCACATTACTGAGGCCATATACCCAACCCGAACAACCCAATGCAATATCTTCGGCATAACACTCTTTGCTTAAGCCGAGGCGGTCCTGCAAAATGCAGGCTGTAGCAGGAAGAATATAATCTGCGGTTTGGGAAACAAACACTATTGCCTCAATCTCCGATTTGTCCCAACCAAGGTCGGAAATGAGTTTTTCAGCAGCCTCAAAACACAAATCCGAAGTGGTCAATTTATCCGATAAACGACGCTCCAAAACACCAGTGGTTTCAACGAAAGCTTCTGGGGAATATTCCGAAGAAATTCCATCGTCTTCCAAAGGGTGTAGATTGCTAGCGACGAATTTAGGAACGCCGGCGGCAATGCCGGCGATCCTAACGTTCTTGAACTCAAGAAATGC
>CALFIT010000267.1 GCA_937877465.1 uncultured Bacteroidales bacterium
GAGACTGTGCCGCGATTCGGCACGGTCTCTCGTTTTCTTCGCAGCAACAAAACAATTCAATATGGATACAAAGACACAAATATCCGCCTTGCTGAAGCAATTGTCAGTAGGTGTTTATGAAAAGCAGCACATCTTGGCGATGGCGTTATTAAGTGCCGTTGCCGGCGAAAGCATTTTTCTTCTCGGACCTCCCGGGACGGCGAAAAGCCTTGTCGCCAGAAGATTGAAATTGGCGTTCAAGGATGGGCAGTCCTTTGAATACCTGATGTCCAGGTTCAGCACACCAGATGAAATCTTCGGCCCTGTCTCCATTTCGCTCCTCAAAAACGAAGACCGTTACGAAAGGGTCGTGAAAGGTTTCCTGCCCACTGCCCATATCGTATTCCTTGATGAGATCTGGAAAGCCAGCCCTTCCATCCAAAATGCGCTGCTTACCGCCATCAACGAACGCATCTTCCAGAATGGCGACAAGACCCTGCGTCTGCCCATGAAAGCCTTGATTGCCGCAAGCAACGAGTTGCCCGCCGAAGAAGAAGGCCTTGAAGCCCTCTGGGACAGGTTCTTGGTTCGCATGGTGTCGAACTGCATACAGAGCGAAGTCGAGTTCTTCAAGATGATACGAAACCAGGCCATCCAAGATGTATCAGTTCCAGGTGGCCTCTTAATCACCGAAACACAGTATGACTCTTGGCAGAAAGAAATCGACTCCGTTCAGATACCCGATGAGGCATGTGCTGCTGTGTCATACATTCGCAAGCAACTGAAGGAGCAATCCAAGAAGGAGGATGTCAACGTGATGGACTATTACATTTCCGACCGCCGCTGGAAAAAGTGTTTCCATCTGCTTCAAGCGTCAGCGTTCCTGAATGGCAGGAAATCCATCGACATGACAGACGTCCCTTTGCTGGTGCACTGCCTCTGGAACAAATCCGAAACAATTCCTACAATCATTGACATGGTCAGCGGCAGTCTTACAGTGAACATCGACAAACAAACAGACAAGTTGAGCAAAGACATTGACAAAGCCATAAAGGAGAAGTCCAAACAAAAAATTGGAACAACTACCGATTTGCAAAGCACTTTATCAGTGACAAACTACTTCTATTACACCATACAAGGCTATCCTCAAGGGAAATGCCTCTTTTATAAAGCCGACTACGACTTTGTTGAGGATTATTCCACTGGGAAAACCACCGAAGGAATTGTATATCCGGATAACGACAAGAAAGCTTGGATTGTCAGGGCCATTTGCACGGGCGCACCGTTTGCCTACAAAACCAAAACAGACACAAATGTGAAAAAAGTCAAATTGAAGAAATGCATTGGCGGCATCTTTATCGATGGCATACCATACGGATTCGAGAAGGTCAAAGGTGCCAATGAAGCGCACTTTTCCAGTGTCGAAAACGAAGCCAGCGTGGCATTGCAGACTTTGGAAAACAAAGTGCAACCAGAGTTTGAAAAGCTGAAAGACTTGTTTTACAATTCGGCCAATATCTTCCTTGCAGAAGATGACCTGAAGCTCTCCAAAAAGCAGCTCTCCCTTTGCGAGAAACGCCTCGAAGAGATGAAAATCAAAATGCGGAACGCTCAGCAACTTTTATAGCATTTGCCATGGATATCGAGAAGAAACTCCAAGAATACGACGAAGCCTTTGACTTCTATTTAGAACAAGGCAGGATGCCCGACACCCTACCTCCTGAAGACCCTTTGGCGGGCTTCATGAAACAAACTTTTGCCGCCAACCCGCAACTGGATAGCCAGGACCCTCTTTGGGCTGAAATCCTGAAGGATGAGATGATGAAATTTTTGGAAGCCATGCTGAAGCTGTACCAGCCTATCACACAAGCCTACCACCAAGAAAAACGCCGAATAAGGCTTTTCGCCGAAAGCAGCCTTGCGCAAAAGAGAAAAGATTGGAAAGAAACCTATCTTCACCTCCAATCCAATTATAGCACCGACCAGGTCAACGTCAATGGCTACGTCGACCAGATGAAAAAACATGATGTCGAATTGGTCTTGTCGTCACTGGCCAAAGACTGGGACGAAGCGTGTGAAGAGAACTATAGAAAGAAGTTGCAAGAAGTAATTGAAAGCCATCGGTCCCACTGGGAAACACGTCTATGGCACCACGGTACTGACGACTACAAAGAACGTCGTAAAGTCGAAACGGCCTTCTATTCCAACCCTCAATTGGTCGAAATCGTTCGCATAATAGGTCGTGAGCAGCCACAGCGAAAAGACGAAATGGACGATACCGTCAAGCGCTATCTACCGACATTGCCTTCACCGCCCAGGCCTGTCACCGAGATTGAGGAAGTGGCATTGGGCAATGACTTGCGACATTTGCTCCCCATCGAAACCGCCCTCATGTCGGATAAGCGGACTGAAGACCTGTTCTGCCTTAAATATGCCTCTCGTAAGTTACAGCTCTTTTCCAACAAGCCGAAAAACGAGAGTGTAGCCAAGATTGAACAGCGAAAAATCGCAAAGCCGCGAATGGAAAAAGGGCCCATCATCGTAAGTGTCGACACCAGCGGTTCCATGCACGGCCGTCCCGAACAGTTGGCCAAGTGCCTGCTCATGCAACTGCTGAGGATGGCAAAGAAGCAGAAGCGGCGTTGTTTCCTGATAACGTTTTCTGTCAGGGCAAGGTGCTTGGATTTAAGCACCCCAAACGCTTGGTCAAAGCTGAACGCTTTTCTTGATGAGCATTACACAGGGGGCACCGATGGAGAGGAAATGCTTGATGCGGCCTTGAAGATGCTTTGCACTGCCAAATACGCCATGGCCGATGTCCTTGTCATCAGTGATTTTGAGTTTAATTTACCCAGGCCAGCCACTCGCGAAAGGATGCACATGGAGCACGAAAAAGGAACACGGTTTTACGGCCTGCAAATAGGCAGTTACAGAAACCCTTACAACGAAATACTGGACAGAATATGGAAAGCATAAAGAAAAGGCAGCCTCTCTATTGGATAAATCCAAACGCAAGGCTTCGGTTCCCATACTACAGCATCGAATGGCACCTTTGTGACCCTCAAGACCTGTTTCAAGACCAAAGGAAAGAAAGCCCTTTCAGGAAAGTGTATCGCACAAAAACCACTTGCGTGATAATTCTTAATAGCGAAGACCATTCCAAAACCGACATCCTGTATTCCGTTGCTGTTGATTTCCAAAACTTAAAATTGCAGAAATGGCTTAGGGAAAACATCAAAGAACAGATTATCGTTCGCGCCTCCATCGTGTTGCCTCAACGAATGCGCGAACTCGAAACCAAGCATCAACTATTCGCGAAAGGCGTAAGTGTAAAGCCATTGCGAAAAGGCGTTTTAGGCCAATGCACACACAGCAATTACATCACGCTTTCACCCATCATTGCCATCATCCCGAAAGCGTTAATGGATGACGTCATCCTTCACGAAATGGCTCACCTTAAACACCACCATCACCGCAAATCGTTTTGGAAATTCCTTTCGGAACTCATTGGGGAAGACGCCGAGCAGCAAAAACTCTTACAAGACATTGCCCTTTCAAATTATTGGGGATTCTACATGTTTTTAATGAAATAAGGTTATTATCTTTGCACCATAAAACGAATGGAATATGTTGAAATTCATCGCTGACAAAGCCCATTACTCTGAAGTAATTGCCCTTATGCCCAAAGTCAAGCGCAGCCTCTGGATCGGTACCGCCGACATAAAAGACCTGTATGTCAAGGTCGGCACAAAAACCGAGCCTCTCCTTGCGGTCTTGGCTCAGCTCATCAAAAAAGGAGTCGAGATAAGGCTCATCCACGCCAAAGAGCCAGGCCCCGCGTTCCGTGAGGACTTCGACAAATACCCTGCCTTGTTTGAAGGCTTGGAGAGGGCGCTATGTCCGAGGGTGCATTTCAAGATTTTGGTCTTTGACGGTCAGTTAGCCTACATCGGCAGTGCCAACCTAACTGGTGCAGGCATCGGCATGAAAGGCGACGGAACGCGCAACTTCGAGGCCGGCATCCTCACCGACAATCCCGAGCTGGTCGAGCAAGCCATGAACCAATTCGATGCCGTTTGGATTGGCCAGCACTGCGCCCGCTGCAAACGGAAAGAGTTTTGCGGTGATCCGATTGGGTGAATTTTTTGGAAAAAATCCACCATCCTTTTAGCCTGTGCAGTAATTCGGCACAGGCTTTTGTTTTCTTCGC
>CALFIT010000268.1 GCA_937877465.1 uncultured Bacteroidales bacterium
CCTCCAAAAATAAACCCAAAAGTGAGGAAATCTCCAATTTTTTGGCACATTTCCTCACTTTTCGAGATTTTCGACACCCTGACGCTCAATATTTCGCCTTGAAAGTCAAACCGACATAGAACCTGTCCTCCGGCTCTTTCATCTGTAGGTCGTTGTCCATGCGGACGAAGGCCGAGAGGGAATAGTTTCGCGCAAGGCGGTAGTCCATCGAGAGCACCGTGCGCAGGTTGTCGACATAGCCTTTCTTGGGGTCGTTGGTGAGCCAAAACAGCTCCGTCGATAGGGCATACTTGAAGCGGCTCTTCGGTTTCTGATAGGTGACTTTCACGCGGTTGCGCCAATACAGGCGCGGATTGATGCGATGCTCGCCCGTGCGCTCATCGAAGAAGGTGCCTATGGCCTTGCTGCGCACTTGGAACTTGAAGCGGCGGAAGGTCTCGGTATAGGTCACCTGCACACCCAAACGGCCACGGTTCTCATAGTAGCCACGGTCGTTGTGACGACGGATGTAGTCGGCGGTGAGTCCGATGTTCATGCGGTTGTGCCAGCAGGTGTAGTCGATGCCCACCGAGTTGAGCCAGCGGTCGAACTGGGCGAAGTCGTGGTCGCAGCGCAACTCCTCCTCCACCGACAGTCCAAACGGCCCACCCAAGCCAACGCCGACCTCGGCAGAAACGATGCCGCCAAAGTCGGTCGTGCGCTCGCTCTGGGCGTATGCCGCAAACGACGACAACAAAAACACTATGAGCAACAACCTCTTCATATTCCTTTTCCCACAAAACCTTCAAAACCCGCAAAACCTTTGACGCTTGGGAGGAAAACGGCCAACCGGCCCGTTTTCCGGCGGCAACGCGGTTGCGTGCCGCCCGTTTCATACAAAAGAGTTTTGATAGTTTTGCAGGTTTTGTGATTCATCATTCGTTAAAGTCCTTCAGCTTCGTAATCGTGTCAATCGTGTTCACCTCGTCGTCGATGGGCTTGTAGTACACCTTGACGTATGCCACATCGCGCAGGTAGTCGATGTGCCCCACCTCCACCTTCGAGATGTCGAGTCCAGTGCGCTCGATGAGGTCGGCCTTCAGTTCCTCCTCCTTGCCGTGCTTGGTGTTCTCGATACGGTCGTAGAGGACGATCTTGTTGGCCGTGTGCTTCAGTATCTTGGTGCCGTCGAGGATCCAGATGACGACCACCGTCAGCAGGTTGACCATAATCAGCTCGGAATAGCTCGTCGAGAGCGCCATGCCGTTGACGATGCTGAGGCCCATCACCACGAAGAGATAGGTCATTTCGCGAATCTTGATGGTCTCCGTTCGATAGCGTATCATGCCGAAGATGGCGAACAGGCCCAAGGCGTAGGCGATGTTCATCTTCATGTTCTCCATCAGCGAGATGATGAGGAAGATGACGACGGCAAACATGATGAAAGTGAAGTAATAGTCCTTGCGGTTGGCCTTCTTGTAGTAGAAGAAATGGATGATGACCCAGCATACGAGGAAGTTGAACACGAAACGTATCGTGGTCGTCAGCAGGCTTTGGCCGTCGAAGAGCGGCACGCCGAGGAAGTCCATTCCCGTGGCACCGCCGCCAAACTCGCGGGCAATGTCAGGATCGAAGTCCTGTAGATGTTGTAGGAGTAACATATTTTATTGTTTTACAATGATTTCATTTTTTCTATTCTACGTAATTTCTTCTTGAACCGGTTCTGCTTCACCTCGGGGCGGGTCATGCAGGTGCCGATGCAGTATTTGCTGACCTTGAACGGACGAATGCGCAGGTCGAAAAGCACATCTTTCAGCAACGACTTGGCCCTACCGTCTTGCTTCAATTCCATCACGGCGAGCCTTCCCATCGAGGCGGTGGTGCCGCTGCGCAGGTTCTCGAAACGGAGGTTGCAGTCGATGGTGAGGCGCTCGGTCTTGCCGTAGTTCACCAAGGTGAAACGGTCGAAGATGGTGACCAAGTGCGGACTCAGCGAGCCGACCTCGTAAGGTTGTTTCTCGGCCAAGAACGCCGCCGCCTCGGGGTTGTCGATGATGTTGGGGATGGGTTCCACCACGATGCGTTTCTTCTTCGTGCGGCCCTTGTTGTTCTTGTGCTTCACCTCGCAGAAGGTCAGGTGTGAGTCGACGTAGGTACGCACCCTCACCTTGTCGCGCACCGTGTGGCGGTTGTGGTGGATGGTGTACATCGTCAGCTCGGGCGTGTCGTAATAGACGGTGCTGTAAGGCGACAGGCGGTTGTTTTCAACCTCTTGGGCATAATAGCCGTCGTGGATGCACAATAGGATTTCGTGAAGTTGCGCCTCGGTCACGAGATACTTCGTGTCGATGCGGTTCATCAGCTTCACGCCGTCCATCTCGGCGAGCGTGATGGGCTTCATGCCTTGCACTATGTCGAGGATTTCTTCCACAACGGTTTATTTCGGGACGTATTCGAAGGTCTTCACCGATTCGAGTTTGCCGTTCGGATAGTAGTTGTACTGGCACTTCTTGGAGCCGTCCTCGTTATACTCGAACTTGCGGATGCGCACCACCTTGTCGCGGTCGTTGTACTCGATTTCGCGCACCACCTTCGCGGTGATGTCGCTGTTTTCGGGATATTCGCTCACCACGCGCCACTTCTGGCCGTAGCTGGCATATTCGATTTCCTCAATCTTGCGGCCCAGTTCGTCGTAGGTCGTCACGCGGTCGAGGAAGGCGCGTTTGTCGCCCGCCGCCGTGTTCCATTCTTTCAGCACCATGCCTCGGCGGTTCTCACGTTTGGTGATCGTGCTTTCCGACACCGATTGGGCAAAAGCCCCGAAACTGATGGCAACAAATGCCAAAACAAAAACCAATTTCTTCATATTCAATAATTTATACATTGATAATCACTTCAAATTGTTCGTCAAGTTCATAGACGTGTCCCGCCTCGTCGACGCTGATGGTCTGGAACAAGAGATCGGGCACTTCCGTCGACAAGTCCTCGGTCACGGTGAAGATTTCGTACGCGCCGGGTTGCAGCTTCTGGAAGTAGAAGTAGCCGTCGACGCCCACGCGGGCATCGTCGAAGTGCAGCTCCTCGCCTGCCCTGCGGATGTAGACGCGGTGCTCGTAGGCCCAGCCTTCGCCGCGCCAGCTGCCGTTATGGTAATAGGAGGCGTGTACCTGTCCCTTCACGATGGATGTGCCGTAGGCCTTGCCGTCGTGGATGTAGATGGTCGGCACCTGCGCCACCGCGCCACGCGCCAAGCTGACCGTCTCGCTCACGGCCACCTTCTCGCCCGTCGGCAAAGTGGAATAGGCAAACACGGTGTAGTCGCCAGGGTTCAGATACTCAAACTGATACATCCCATCGGGACCGGTTTCCACGTCGTCGCCAAAGTAGCTCTCGTCGCCATACACGATGAACACATCGGTCTTGGCAGACACCATGGTGTCGGCGTTGAGTTGGAAGTCGTCGTCGGGATGATGCACCAGCTTCACGAAGCCTTGAAGGGTACCCGTGCCGCCTTCGCCCGGACCTTTGTTGCACGCGGGCAGCAACAGTGCCACCGCGACAAAAGCCAACATAAATTTTATCGTATTCTTCATTTCGTTGAGAGTTTTAGCCTGCAAAGATAGAAATTCGGCGTTTTCAAACAAAGAAAACACTCCAATTATTGTGCCAACCGACCAAAAACCAAGATGAAAAGGCTCAAAGCACCAATGCCTCGGCAGCCTTCCCCGTGTCGCTGATGTTGGCACACACCTGCTTGGTCACGGCGACGAAGGTCTGCAAGTCGGCCTCGGAGATGCCTTCGAGGATCTTGTTCATCGTGTTGATGGCCAATTCTTTGGTGGAGTCCTTGAGGGCCATGCCCTCTTCGGTCACCACGATGTTGTTGACGCGGCGGTCTTCCTTTGAGATGGAGCGCGTCACCAAGCCTTTCTTCTCAAGGTTGTCGATGAATTGCGTCACCGAGTTCTTGTCTTTCTGGAGGATGTAGGCAATGGCTTGCTGGGTGAGCGTGCCTTCGTTCCACAGCGTGTCCATAACGAGGTATTGCTCCGCCGTCAGGTTGACGTTATTCTGCTTGAAGACCTCGGCTAAGTATTTCTTGAGCCTGCAATTCAGGATGTTGACGTAGACGCCAACTTGTTTGATGAGCATCATGGATTATCCTATTTTTATGATTATCATTAATAATAATGTGGATTCAGTTCGGAGAAATAGCCTGCCACGGCATATAGCGGGATGTTCTCCATCCACCCTTGGTCAACGTAAGGAAGCATTGAGCAACGCAGCCCCTTCAGGTGCTTGTCGGCATGGTCGACAGTGACGAAGCCGCGCAGCGACTTGCTTTTCGTGTTTTCCTCCGCTTTCACCTCAATGGGGACGATGCGCTCGTCGGTCTGCAAAAGGAAGTCCACCTCCTGCGTCGAGTTGTCCTTGCTGAAATAGTAGAGCGGCAGGTCGTCAAGGGTATGGAGCTGCTGCAACACATAGTTCTCCGAAAACGCGCCCTTGAACTCAACGAAAACTTGGTTGTCGATGAGCATCAGACGCGCCGGTGCGTTCGACATGGCGCCCAACAGCCCCACGTCGAGCAGATAGAGCTTGAAGGCTTCGGTGTCTTCGTAGAACGGCAGCGGCATGGTGGGGTTCAGGCAGCGTTTCACTTTCAGCACCAAACCCGCGTCGACGAGCCACTGGATGGCCATCTCGAAGTCTTTGGCCCTCGCCCCTTTCCTGACCGCACCATAGACGAATTTCTTGTTTTCCCTGGCCAACTGCCTCGGTATGGAGCTCCACACCAAACGAATGCGCTGGGTTTCGCCACCTGCGTGTTTGGCAAAATCGCGCTCGTAGGTCTTCAGTATCGTTTTCTGGATGCGCCTCACCTTGGGCACGTCGTGGTCGGTGACATAACTCAGCACCGCCTCGGGCATCCCGCCCACATAGAAGTACTGACGGAGCAGGTCTTTGAGTTTGGTGTCTAATGTGCGCAAGACATCCCATTGCTTCGCCTTCAGCACCTCGCAAAGCTGTTCCTCGCCGACCGCCCAAAGAAACTCCTCAAACGACATGGGATGAAGGCTCAAGATGTCGACCTTCCCGACAGGGTACGACTCGCCAGTCCGGCAACTGATGCCCAGCAGCGATCCGGCCACCACGACATGGAGGTCGCTGGCGTTTTCGCAGAAATATTTCAACGCCGTCAAGGCTCGCGGGGCTTCCTGAATCTCGTCGATGAAAAGCAAGGTCTTCCCCGCCTTGATGCTTTGGTTGGTGTAGGCCTCGATAGCCCTCACCACGCGCTCCATGTCGAAATCCTGCACAAAAAGCGTCTGCATAAAGTCGTTGTTGTCGCAGTTGAGGTAAATCAGGTTCTCGAACTCGGCCATTCCAAACTCCTTCAGGATAAAGGTTTTCCCGACCTGTCTTGCGCCCTCCAAAACAAGGGGTTTTCTTCCTTGTGAGTTTTTCCATCTCACCAAATCACCAAAAATTTGACGCTTCATTTTCCATTGATTTTGAATTTCTGTGCAAAAATACTAATTTTTAGATTCATACAGTATGTTTTAAACAATTATTTTGGGGAATATTCAATATTTTTCCTCACTTTTATTGGGGAATATTTGAAAATCAACTACATTTTTCTTGTGGAATATCAAGCACTTTACATCACTTTTCTTGGGGAATATTCAACACTTTACCGCACTTTTATTGGGGAATATCCGTCACTTTACCACACTTTTATTTGGGAATATTCGACACTTCACTACACTTTTATTGGGGAATAATCAGCATTATACCACACTTTTCTTGGGGAATATTCGATACTTCACTACACTTTTATTGGGGAATATCCGACACTTCACTACACTTTTATTGGGGAATAATTAAGGTTTTACTACACTTTTATTGGGGAATAACAAAAAAAACTCATCCATAGATATGCTCCCTATCGGTCGGTATGACATGGATGAGTTTTTCTTGAAGGGTTTGAGGCTCATTCGATCCTCATGTTCGGAATCTGGCCGTCGCCGTCGTAGTAGCCGCGGTCGAGCTTCTCGCGCACTTCCTTGAAGGCGTTCAAGGTATAGTTGACGTCGTCCATGGTGTGGGCCGCCGTCGGGATGATGCGGAAGATGATCATGCCCTTGGGGATGACGGGATAGGTGATGACCGAGCAGAAGATGCGGTAGTTCTCGCGCAGGTCCATGGCGATGTTGGTGGCCTGCACCACGTCGCCTTGCACATGCACCGGCGTGACGCACGCCTCGGCGGGACCGATGTCGAAGCCCAAGTCGCGGAAGCCCTGCTGCAAGGCGCGGGTCACCTTCCAGAGCTGGGCACGGAGGGCGTCGCCCTCGGCGCTGCGGATGATTTCGAGGCGCTTCTCGCAGCCTTCCACGATGGCCAAAGGCAGGCTCTTGGCGTACATCTGCGAGCGCATGTTGTAGCGCAAGAACTCGATGACGTACTTCGGTCCGGCCACGAAGCCTCCGATGATGGCCATGGCCTTGGCATAGGCGCCGATGTAGATGTCGATGTCGTCCATCACGCCGAAGTGCTCCGATGTGCCGCGTCCGTTGGGACCCATCACGCCGAAGCCGTGAGCGTCGTCGATGAGGATGCGAAAGTTGTATTTCTTCTTCAGGGCCACGATGCCGGCAAGGTCGCCCAAGGCGCCCGTCATGCCATACACGCCCTCGGTGATGACGAGGATGCCGCCACCCGTCTTAGCCACCACCTCCGTGGCGACCTTCAGCTTCTTCTCGAGGTCTTCCATGTTGTTGTGGCGGTACTTGTACTTGTTGCCGATGTGCAGGCGGATGCCGTCCAAGAGGCAGGCGTGGGCTTCGTTGTCGTAGACGATGACGTCGTGCATGGTGGTCAAAGTGTCGATGGTCGACACGATGCCTTGATAGCCAAAGTTAAAGAGGTAGGCGGCTTCCTTCTTCTCGAAGTCGGCCAATTCGTGCTCGAAATGCTCGTGCATACGGGTGTGACCCGTCATCATGCGGGCGCCCATCGGGGCGGCGAGGCCGTATTTGGCGGCGGCTTCGGCATCCACGCGACGGATTTCGGGGTGGTTAGCCAAACCCAAATAGTTGTTCAAGCTCCAGCAGAGCACCTCCCTGCCGTTGAAGGTCATGCGCGGTCCCATCTCGCCTTCCAGACGCGGAAAAGCGAAGTAACCATCGGCGCGTTCACGGTACTGCCCAATCGGGCCACCGGAATCCTTTGATATTCGTTCAAAAATATCCATTTTCCTTGATTTAAGATTTAAGATTTCAAATTTTAGATTCAAGCCACAAAATTAGTAAATATATTGATTATCCCAACTGTGACGAATTTATTTTTATTTTTGCGGTTCAATTTAGCACTTTATGTTAGACCTCAACAACAAAACGGCACTGATTACGGGCGGAGGCACGGGCATCGGGCAGAGCATCGCCCTGCATCTGGCCCAGGAAGGCTGCCATGTCGTCCTCACGGGCTTAGGCATCGACGACCTCAACAAGACCAAGGCGATGTGCGAGCAATACGGTGTGAAGGCATGGGCCACCGAGACCCAACTCGACGACTACGCCTCCATCGACCGGCTCTACGACTTCGTCGTCAGCCAAGGCCTGAGCATCGACCTCTTCGTGCTCAACGCGGGCGTCTCGCAACGCGAGAAGGCCTTCGACACCGACATCAGCGTGGACGAGAAAATCCTGAAGGTCGACTTCCTCAGCGGTGTCTATCTCGTGAAGAAGTTCAAGGCGATGATCCTCGCCAAGGAGCATGTGCAGTTCAGCGTCACCACTTCCCTATCGGGCTTGTTCGGCTTCCCGCTGCGCTCGGCCTATTGTGCTGCCAAGCACGCGCTGTTCGGCTTCTACGAGTCGCTTGAGCTGGAATACGACAACATCGGCGTCACTTTCCTCATCCCAGGGCGCATCAACA
>CALFIT010000269.1 GCA_937877465.1 uncultured Bacteroidales bacterium
CAATTATTTTCATAATGAGAATTTTTGGCAAAAATACAAAAAGTTCTCAATATAATGAGAAAATATTATAAAAACAAGATCCTCTGCCTATGAATTAGGCAGATTTTGACCTATTCTTGCCTATGAATTGGGAAAGAAATTAATGAATTGTGATTTAAATCATTGTAAGTCAACTTTATGCCCATCGTTGCCCTATGTCCCAATGGTGCGCGGTCTTTTTAGTGTCTTTTAAGTTGAATTCTTGTGCAAGTTCAGGCGTATCCTTTGTTGCGATTGGATTCCATCAAACGCCTCGCCTCGTCCCATTCCTCGTCAGAGAATTGCTTTACTTCGACTTTCTCTCCTGATGGTGAAGGAGTTGAATCTTCGTTTTGCTTGTGCGAACCAATTATCTCGTTCAAGGCGACCTTAACAGCCCTTGCCACAATGCGTTGGAGTTCTTCTTCTGTAATCGTCATGTCTTTCCTTTTTTATTCAATATAGTGAGATATAATCCTGTATCTTTAGCACTTTGACATGCGGAAATCCAATGTCTTTCAATACATTGAAATGCAAGGAGGCAATTGGTGTCGATGACAATCCTTCTCATCTTGTTTCGGGATAAGGTGTTCTCCAATGCTCGTTCAGAATTTGCTCGATGGCTTCACCGTTTAGAGTACCTTCATCCCAAAGACGGTCGGCTTCTTCTTGAACTTGCTTGGCATAGAAATCAGCCAACACATCTTTCAATTCAAGCATCGTCTTCTCACTGTCGCAATGGTTGAACATTTCAAGCAAGTGCAACTGGATTGGATTCAATGTGGTTTGTTCGGCATACATATCATTCTTGTTTTTCAATCCGCAAAATTACAAAATCAATCTATTCCCCGCAAGATGACAAAGAAAATCGTTATTTTTGCACCTAAATCGAAAGCACAACGAGGTTTTAACTGCCAACTGCCAACTGTCAACTGCAAACTGAACAACTGCCAACTGCCAACTGTCAACTGCCAACTGAACAACTGCCAACTGTCAACTGCCAACTGAACAACTGCAAACTGAACAACTGCAAACTGTCAACTGAAATGAAGATTCCCTTCAAACCCGGAACAATGATTTATCCGCTGCCCGCCGTGATGGTCACCTGCGGCGACTGCGAGGAGAACTACAATATCATCACCATCGGCTGGACGGGCACCATCTGCTCCGACCCGCCCATGTGCTACATCTCCGTCCGCAAGCAACGCCATTCGCACGACATCATCATGAAAAACAAGGAGTTCGTCGTCAACCTGACAACAGAGGAACTGGCCTCGGCCACCGACTGGTGCGGGGTGCGCTCGGGTCGCGACTACAACAAGTTCAAGCAGATGCACCTGCACACCGAGCCTGCCCAAATCGTGAAAGCCCCTTTGATTGCCGAGTCGCCGCTTAGCATTGAGTGTAAGGTGGTGGAGGTGAAGGAACTCGGCTCGCACGACATGTTCATCGCCGAGGTGGTGGCCGTCAACGCAGAGGAAAAGCTCATCGACAAAGGCACGGGCGCCTTCCAACTCAACCATGCCAAGCCTTTGGCCTATTCGCACGGCAAATATTACGGCCTCGGCGAGAAAATCGGCGGCTTCGGCTTCTCGGTGAAGAAAAAGAAATGACCATGCTTGAGCGGTTTGCGACATATATTAATAGGTGTAACCTGCTCGCCGAAGGCGAAAAGGTCGTTTTGGCCCTCAGCGGCGGCATCGACTCGATGGTTTTGGCCGACTTGCTGCTGAAATCGAAAGTGGATTTTGTGGTGGCACATTGCAATTTTCATTTGCGCGGCGAGGAGTCAGATGGCGACGAGCAGTTTGTGCGCGACTTTGCGGAAAAAATTGGTGTTCAGTATTTTGTGAAGCACTTTGAAACTGAGAATTATGCCGCAGAAAACGGCGTTTCCATCGAAATGGCAGCCCGCGACTTGCGCTATGCTTGGTTTGAGGAGCTGAGGCAACAATTGGGATGCGACAAAATCGCCGTAGCGCATCATGCCGACGATCAGACAGAGACTTTTTTCATCAACTTGCTGCGCGGTGCGGGTCTCAACGGACTGAAAGGAATGCGCCCTCAAAATGGGGCAATCATTCGTCCTTTGTTGTGGGCTTCGCGGGAGCAAATCCGTCAGTATGCCGTTGAAAACCAAATCGTTTGGCGCGACGACCATACTAATGCGGAGTCGGTGTATCTGCGCAACAAGATCCGCAATCAGCTGTTGCCCGTTTTCGACGAACTCCATCCCGAAGCGCGACAAGGTTTGTACAAGTCATTGGAGCATCTTTCTTCTGAAAACGAGTTGTATCGGGAACTGCTGAACGAGAAATTGGAGCAAATTGTGGAGCAAGATGGAGATGTTCAAAGGCTACCTTATTCAAAACTCGTAAAATCTAAGGTCCCTGAGCCTGTCGAAGGGCCGGTTTATTCATTTCAATTACTTTTTGAATGGTTGCGTCAATTTGGATTCAACACTGACCAATGTCAGTTCATATACGATGCCATCGAGATAGGTATTGGGAACCAATATTGCTCACCAACGCATCGTCTTGTGATTGGCCGAAATGAGTTGCAACTTTCTGAAATAAAGGATGTTGTTGATGAGGAAATCCAAATTGCGGCAGGGGAGGAGCGCATCGAGAAGCCTTTGCTGTTGCGTTTTTCGAGATTTGACAAGACGGCGGGTTTTGTCATCGACAAATCACCCAATGTCGCCCAATTGGATTTCGACAAGTTGAAGTTTCCGCTGACCTTGCGCCATTGGCGGTACGGCGACCGTTTCCATCCTTTGGGTATGAAAGGCTCCAAGTTGCTGAGCGATTTCTTTGTGGACCAGAAGTTTACGGACGCGCAGAAACGGAATGTCTTTTTGTTGGTTTCCGCCGAAAACGTGGTGCTTTGGGTGGTCGGTCACCGCATCGACGACCGCTTTAAGGTTACGGCCCAGACGAAATACATATTTGTTTGCCGACAAATTCATTAATCTTGCCGTGAAGCAGGAAATTTTTCTATTTTTGCGGCAAAATCTCTTGCTATGGAATTTGGTTTGAAACAGAATGAAATAGCTGCATTGCGCGAGGCATTGGCTTCCGTTCCCGAAGTGGAAGAGGCCATTATCTACGGCTCACGCGCTCGTGGAACGAACAAGGTTTCGTCGGATATTGACCTTACTCTGAAGGGCAGTCTGAGCTATCTCCAATTGGCGCTTCTTGATGCCAAGATTGACGACTTGTATCTGCCTTATTTTGTCGATTTGAGCCTTTTTTCCATGCTGAAGAACGCGGATTTGATTGAGAGTATCGAGCGTGAGGGCAAAGTGCTTTACAAAAGGACATTAGCATGATAGATCTGAAATATTAAATTTTGAATTTTAAATCTTGAATATTAAACACTTATCGAATATGAAACGTTTTTTCTTCTCCCTGCTGATGGCCTTTGTCGCCATGATGCCATTGCGGATGCAGGCGCAAATCATCGACCCTGTTCAATGGAGCATCACCATTGAAGACCTCAACGAGAGCGAGTTCGACTTGGTCGCCACGGCCACCATCGACCCGCAATTCCACATCTATTCCACCACGATGCCCGACCTCGCGCCGCTGCCGACGGTGTTCGACATCAAGACCTCTGAGTTTTTCGAGGCAGTCGGCGAGGCTCGCGACCTTACGGATGTGCCGCTGTTCTACGACGACATCTTCGAGACGGAATACAAGCAGTTTTCGGGCACGGCGGCCTTTGCCCAGACGTTTCGCAAGCTGAAGGACGGCTCGTTTCCCATCACGGGCGAAATCAGCTACCAAGCCTGCAAGGACGGACAATGCGTCTCCCTGACCGAAGACATCGACCTGATGTATGGCTCGGAACCCGCTGTGATTGAGGCCGATGAGCCTGAAACCCAAGCCTCCACCAAGTCCAACATCTGGGGCATGATCCTCGAAGCCATCCTTTGGGGCTTCGCCGCACTGCTCACGCCTTGTGTGTTCCCGATGATTCCCATGACCGTGTCGTTCTTCATGCACGGCGAGGGCGAAAGCAAGGCACAAGGTCGCTTCAAGGCGTTGATGTACTTCATTTTCATTGTGTTGCTTTACACCCTGCCCATCGCCATCATCATCATCGTGACTTGGCTCGTGGGCGGCAACAGCGTCACTGCCGACATCTTCAACTGGTTGGCCACCCACTGGCTGCCGAACATCCTGTTCTTCTTGGTGTTCATGGTGTTTGCGGCCTCGTTCTTCGGCGCGTTCGAAATCACCTTGGGCAGCAATATGGTCAACAAAAGCGACAGCAAGCAGAGTACCAAGAGTTTGGGCGGCATCTTCTTCATGGCTTTGACCCTCGTCTTGGTGTCGTTTGCCTGCACGGGTCCCATCGTGGGCACGGTACTCATCAAATCGACCTCAGGCGAGTTTTGGGCGCCCATCGTGACGATGTTCGCCTTCGCGGTGGCTTTCGCCCTGCCGTTTGCCTTGTTCGCGTTCTTCCCGAATCTGCTGCAACGCCTGCCCAAGAGCGGCGGCTGGCTCAATTCGGTGAAGGTCGTCTTGGGTTTCATCGAAGTCGCGCTTGGATTCAAGTTCCTCAGTGTGGCCGACCAAACCTACCACTGGCACCTGCTCGACCGCGAGGTCTATCTCGGCATTTGGATTGTGTGCTTCACGTTGCTCGGGCTTTACCTTTTAGGCAAAATCCGTTTCAAGGGCGAGAAGGAAGTCAAGGAGTTGGGCGTGTTCCGCCTCGTCCTCATCATCATCGACTTTACCTTTGTCATCTATATGATTCCCGGCATGTGGGGCGCTCCGTTGAAGGCCCTCTCAGGCTATCTGCCGCCGAAGCAAACCCTTGATTTTGACCTGAATAGAATCATCGAGGAAAACAGCGAGAAGGTCATCGAATATGTGGATGCCAAGTTCGCCAATATGGCGGTGGCTCCACAAGGGAAGTCCCAGCCTGTCGCTACCTTTGACGAGGAAGTGAAATATGCTGACCTGTTTCATCTGCCGCACAACCTGAAAGGCTATTTCGACTACGACCAAGCTCTGGCCGCCGCCAAAGCCACGAACAAGCCCATTTTCATCGACTTCACGGGCCACGGCTGCGTCAACTGCCGCGAGATGGAAGCCAACGTGTGGAGCGACCCGCGTGTGAAGGACATGCTGCGCAACGACTTCATTATCTGCGCGTTGTATGTCGATGACAAGACCGCGTTGCCCAAGGAGGAATGGTTTACCTCCACCTACGACGGCAAGGAAAAGAAGACCATCGGGCGCAAATGGGCCGACTTCCAGATTTCCAAGTTCGGCACCAACGCCCAGCCGTATTACTGCCTGATGGACCACAACGGCAACCTCCTGATGAAGCCCCGCGCCTATAACTTGGACAAAGACGGCTTCGTGAGTTTCCTGAAGGAAGGCTTGAAGAATTTCGAGGAAGGGACGTTCTATCAGCATGTGGTGGATTGATGAGTCCCTTGCGTAGACGCAGAAAAAACGGAAGAGCCGACTGGTTCTTCCGTTTTTCGTTTATGGGGTTGCGCTGGCTTAAGCCAATTGGTAGCCTTTCGCGAAATGCTGATAGAAAGCGATGATGGTCTCGATGCCTTTGTAGAAATGGTCGAGGCGGTAGTTCTCGTTGGGGCTGTGGATGGCGTCCTCGCCGAGGCCGAAGCCCATCAGGATGGACTTGATGCCCAACACCTCCTCGAATCTGGCGATAATCGGAATCGAGCCGCCCGAGCGCATCGGGATGGGCTGCTTGCCGTAGGTGTCCATGTAGGCGGCTTCGGCGGCTTTGTAGGCCGGCAGGTCGATGGGGCAGCCGTAGGCTTGTCCGCCATGCAGCGGCGTGACTTTCACGGTCACATATTCGGGGGCGTTCTTTTCGAAGTAGTCCTTCACTAATTCGGCAATCTTTTCGTGGTCTTGGTTGGGCACGAGACGGCACGAGAGCTTGGCGTAGGCTTTCGATGGCAGCACGGTCTTCGAGCCTTCACCCGTGTAGCCGCCCCACATGCCGCAGAGGTCGAAGGTCGGGCGGATGCCGACGCGCTCGATCTTGGTGTAGCCTTCCTCGCCGCGCAGGGCTTTCACGCCGACACCCTTCTTATAATCTTCCTCGTTGTAGGGTGCCATGTTGAGCAGTTCGCGCTCGTGGGGCGTGCTTTCCACCACGTCGTCGTAGAAGTGCGGGATGGTGATGTGGTTGTTCGCGTCCATGCACTTGGCGATCATCTCGCAAAGTGTGTTGAGCGGGTTAGCGACGCTGCCCCCAAAGAGACCCGAGTGCAGGTCGGCATTGGGACCGGTGACTTCGATTTCCCAATAGGCCAAGCCGCGCAGTCCCGTGGTGATGCTCGGCACGTCGGTGGCAATCATCGAGGTGTCGGAAACGAGGATGATGTCGGCCTTGACGAGGTCTTTGTACTCCTCAATCCACTTCGAGAGGCTGCCCGAGCCGATTTCCTCCTCGCCTTCGAGCATGAACTTCACGTTGCAGGGGAGGGTGTTGGTGCGTACCATCGTCTCGAAGGCCTTGGCGTGCATGAACGACTGGCCTTTGTCGTCGTCGGCGCCGCGCGCCCAGATCTTGCCATCCTTGATGACGGGTTCAAACGGGTCGGTGTGCCACAGGTCGATGGGGTCGACGGGCATCACGTCGTAGTGGCCGTAAACCAAGACGGTAGGCAGTTTCGGGTCGATGGTCTTCTCGCCATAGACGATGGGGTTGCCCTCGGTGGGCATCACCTCGGCCTTGTCGGCACCGGCGGCAAGGATGGCGTCGCGCCAGTATTCGGCACAGCGGATCATATCCGGCTTGTGGGCCGATTCCGAACTGATGGAAGGGATTCTGATCAAGCCAAACAGCTCTTCAAGAAAGCGTTCCTTGTTGGCTTCGATGTAATTCTTTGTGATTTGCATAATGGTTGGGATTTAAGATTCAAAATTTAGAATTCAAGATTGGGCAAACCTTAGATTTGCAGCGTGGTTGTCTGCAAGTCAAGGATGCAAGCGCAAAAGTAGTAAATTTGCATGAAACTCAGACAAAAAGAAAAAAGAAAAAAGAAATAAAAACGACAATAAACAACATATATAACTAAGGACAAAGGAATCGGGCGGTTAACAATGTAGGGCAAGATAGGGAAATCTTTCGGAAATGGGTCGTGTTAACCGAAAATGTTTATTTTTGCAAGGTGAAAATCAAAAAAGGTCTATCCCGATGGCTAAAACGGAATTGATTCAAACGGGCGAACACGGTGAAAGCGTTTTGTTTTCAGACGTTTGCGGCATTATCGATGGTGCGCGTAGCCGCATTGCCGTTTATGCCAATTCCGAGGTGTGCCTTACAAAATGGTATGTCGGCAAACGCATCAAGGAAGACGTGCTTTACAATCAGCGGGCAGAATATGGGAAGCAGATTGTCAAGAACCTGGCGCGAAAACTGACCGGAAAATATGGCAGTGGATGGAGCGACAAGTCTTTGTTACATTGTCTCCGCATCGCGGAGACTTTTAATGAGAGTGAAATTGTCTACGCAGTGCGGAGACAATTCACTTGGACGCATCTGAAAACGCTTTGCTACATAAATGACCCGCTCAAACGCCAGTTTTATATGGAAATGTGCCGCATCGAGCATTGGGACACGCGAACACTTGAAGCCAAAATCGACGCCCAGTTGTTTGAGCGGACTGCCATCAGCCGTAAACCCGAGGAATTGATAAAGCAGGAACTTTCGCAGTTGAAAGAAGAAAACACCCTGCAGCCCGACCTCGTTTTCCGAAGCAGTTATTTCCTCGACATGTTGGGGCTGCCCGATTTGTACACCGAAAAAGACTTGGAAACCGCCATCGTTTCACAGATACAAGACTTCATTTGCGAAATGGGGACCGATTTTGCTTTTCTCGGAAGGCAGAAACGGATTACGGTCGATGCGGTGGACTATTACATTGATTTGTTGTTCTACCATCGCTCGTTGCATAGGTTGGTGGCCATCGACTTGAAACTCGGCAAGTTCAAGCCTGAACACGAAGGGCAAATGCTGCTTTATTTGCGCTATCTCGACAAAAACGAGCGAAGGCAAGGTGAAGATTCTCCCATTGGATTGATTTTGTGCAGCGAAGGGAACACGGAGCATGTCGAATATTTGATGCTTGACGACAACAGCCCGATAAAAGTAGCCCAATATTATACCCAACTGCCTGATAAAAAGTTGCTTGCGGAAAAATTGCAAAAGGCTGTCGCAATAGCACGGGAACATTATTTGGAACAAAACATAAGCAATAAACAAACTGATAATTAACGAAATAAGACACAGAAGAAAATAAGCTTATAGTAAAATAACAGCAAAATAGCGTTTGTAACTGGTTCTTGAGTACCATTTTCCACATCGTCCTTATCGGAGGACAACACATCAAGGGCAGGTTATCAAGCGCCGTATTTCTATACGGCGTGGAATGACTTGTTAGATGTGTGGGAGTGGAAACCCGGTACTCAAGCAAGGTATTGATTCCACGCTTTTTTCATGCCTAAAACCCACGGACAATGCCCACGCACGAAGCCCCACATATCGGTCACCTTGTCAAAGCCGAACTTGCACGGCAGGAGCGCACCGTGGCGTGGCTGGCCCGTAAGCTGCATTGCTCGCGGCAGAACGTCTATCACCTTTTCGAGTGCCAATGGGTGAACACCGAAATCCTTTCGCAGCTTTGCGACATTTTGGGTTGCAACTTCTTCAAGGTCTATTCCGACTACTGGGAAAGCAGGCGGGTGTAAAGCATTATTTGACACTTATGGAAAACAAGTTGTTACACTTGTGACAAAAACATTGTTATGTCGTAAGTTATTGGTTTGCAATCCAGTATCGTATCTTTGTGGCATCAAGCAACCTCAAGACAGGTCATATTAAACGTTTGTTTTAAACAATTGTGTTTCAGTGTTTTACAACAATGAATTGTGACTGAAAGGGCGAAGCCGTAGCCAGTTAGGAGTTAGGAGTTAGGAGTTAGGAGTTTTAAGTTGGCAGTTGTTCAGTTGTCAGTTGTTCAGTTGTCAGTTATCAGTTATCAGTTATCAGTTGGCAGTTGTTCAGTTGGCAGTTGGCAGTTGTTCAGTTGTTCAGTTGGCAGTTATCAGTCGGCAGTCGGCTCGCGTCCCGGAGGGACGCCATTTCATTAACCCGATGCAAGCGCAG
>CALFIT010000270.1 GCA_937877465.1 uncultured Bacteroidales bacterium
GCTTGCATGGCATGCAAGAGGTCATCGGTTCGACTCCGTTATGCTCCACAAAACAAAAAGCCTCACTTGTCGGTGGGGCTTTTTGTTTTCAGCTCTTCCAATGCCCGTTGCAGCACCTCGTCCATCGGGGCGTAGATGGGATAGAAGCCCTCGTCGTCGAAGAGGTTGCGGGCGATGTAGGCCTTCAGCAGGATGTCGGCCTCGCGGCGTGCCACCTGCCGCTGCTCGTCGGTGCCCGTGATGCCTTTCTCCTCGGCTATCTTCACCAATTCGGCGAACATGGCGTCGCTAACGGCAAAGCCTTGGTCGAAGGCCGCCACGGTCTTGTAGGCCTGCAACTGCTTGCGATGGCGGTCGGTGTAGTCGAAGGCATACTGATACAGCAGACCCTTGTTGACGATGCGGTTGAAGTAGTATTCCGTGCTGTCGTCGACGAGCGGCACATAGATGTCGGGCATGATGCCGCCACCGCCATAGACGACCTTGCCTTGGGGTGTGGTGAATTTCAGCGAGTCGTCGAAATGGATGCTGTCTTCGCTGAAAAGCTCGCCGTTTTCGTAGCGGTCGTAAGATTCGAGCAAGTACTCCTCCTTGTTGTCGCCGTAGGGTTTCTGGATACAACGTCCCGTGGGCGTGTAGTAGCGTGCCACGGTGAGGCGGATGGCGGAGTTGTCGCTGAGCATGATCTGCTCTTGCACCAATCCCTTGCCAAACGAGCGTCTTCCGATGATGGTGCCGCGGTCGTTGTCCTGTAAGGCTCCGGCCACGATTTCGCTCGCGCTTGCCGACTCGCCGTCGATGAGCACCACGACGGGCATGTCTTCCAGCATACCGCGACGGCGGGCTTTCATGTATTGGCGCGGACGGTTGCGGCCTTCGGTGTAGACGATGAGACTGCCCTTGGGCAGAAACTCGTCGGCAATGTCGACGGCAGCATTGAGATAGCCTCCCGTGTTGCCGCGCAGGTCGAAAACGAGCTGTTCCATGCCCTCGGCTTGCAGCTTGCTGACGCCTTTCTTGAACTCGGAGGCGGTGGTGGCCGAAAACTTGCTGAGTTTCAGGTAGCCCGTCTTCTCGTCGATCATATAGGCGATGTCGACGCTATAGGTCGGGATGGCCGCACGGGTGATGGTGTAGTCGAGCAGGCCTTCAACGCCACGGCGCAGCACTTGCACACGCACCTTGGTGCCTTTGGGTCCTTTCAGCTTGTGCATCACGTCATCGTTGGTGAGCTTCACGCCCGCCGCCAAGGTGTCGTCGACGTAGATGATACGGTCGCCAGCCATCAAGCCCACCTTCTCCGAAGGGCCGCCTTTGATGACACTCACGATCGCGATGGTGTCTTTCTCCAATCGAAACTGCACCCCGATGCCGTCGAAGCTGCCCAAGAGCGGGTCGTTCACCTCGTTGAAGTCGTCGAGCGAGACATACGCGCTGTGTGGGTCGAGTTCTTCCATCATGGCGGCGATGGCCTCGTCCTGCAACTTATAGGTGTCAGGCTCGTCGACATAGTTGTTGCCGACATACCACATCACCTCGTCGAACTTGGTGCCGCCTTCGACGGCGACCTTCTGCTGCGAGAGTCGCGCTCCTTTATTAATTAATAGCCCAGCGAAAAGTCCTGCCGCCATCAGCAGCACCACCACGAGCATTCTTGTCCTGTTGTTGTCCATGGCTCACAAAGTCGGAAGGTCACACGGCGGCACTCGACAGTTCGAGGCTGCGGTCCATCTTGCGGAACAAGCCCTGCAAGACCGTTCCGGGGCCCACCTCTATGACCGTGCGCACGCCGTTGGCTAAGATATTGCTCATGGTCTGCGTCCACAGCACGGGCGAAGTCAGTTGGGCGATGAGGTTCTTCTTGATGATCTCAGGGTCGTTGACCGACTGTCCGGTGACGTTCTGGTAGATTGGGCAGATGCCTTGGTTGAAGGTCGTCTCCTTGATGGCCTCGGCCAACTCGACGCGGGCCGGTTCCATCAGCGGGCTATGGAAAGCACCGCCCACACTCAGCGGCACCACGCGCTTGGCACCGGCTTCCTTCAGCTTCTCGGAAGCGGCAGCCACGCCCTCCACCGAGCCTGAAATCACCAATTGACCAGGGCAGTTGTAGTTGGCCGGGACGACCACGGCATCCTTAATCGAGGCACAAACGCTCTCGATGGCCGCGTCCTCCATGCCGACGACGGCAGCCATCGTGCCGGGCTGGGCTTCGCAAGCCTTCTGCATGGCCATGGCACGTTTGCTCACAAGGCGCAGGCCGTCTTCAAACGTCAGCACCTTGTTGGCGACTAAGGCCGAAAACTCGCCCAAGGAATGACCCGCCACCATCGTGGGGTCGAAGTCCTCCAACATCGAGGCCAAGATGACCGAATGCAGGAAAATGGCTGGCTGCGTCACCTTGGTTTGACGCAAGTCCTCGTCAGTACCTTCAAACATGACATCAGTGATCTTGAATTTCAGGATGCTGTTGGCCTTCTTGAACATATCCTTGGCCTTGGAAAAATGGTCATACAAGTCTTTGCCCATCCCGACGAATTGGGCGCCTTGACCGGGGAAAACATACGCTTTGATCATTATGGTTTAAGATTTAAGATTTAAGATTTGAAATTCAAAATTTAAGATTATGGGGTTAGTGTAAGTTACTGCCAATCAGTTGGAAAAACTCGGCGCGTGTCGTCTCGCGCTCGAATGCGCCGATGAAGTCGCTCGTCGTAGTCACCGCGCTCTGCTTCTGCACGCCACGCATCGACATGCACAAATGCCGTGCCTCGATGACGACGGCCACGCCCAAAGGATGCAAGGCCTCGTTGATGGCGTCCTTGATTTGGGTGGTGAGGCGTTCCTGCACCTGGAGGCGGCGCGAGAAGGCTTCCACCACGCGGGCAATCTTGCTCAGCCCCGTGATGTAGCCATTGGGGATGTAGCCCACATGCGCCTTCCCGACGAAGGGAATCAGGTGATGCTCGCACAAGGAATAGACCTCTATGTCCTTGACGATGACCATCTGGCGGTAGTCCTCCTTGAACTTGGCCGACAGCAGGATCTCCATCGGGTCAAGCTGGTAGCCGTGGGTAAGAAACTGCATCGACCGAGCCATGCGCAAAGGGGTCTTCTGAAGGCCTTCGCGATGAGGGTCTTCGCCCAAAAGCTCCAGGATGGCCGCATAGTGCTCCTGAAGTTGGTTCAGCTTTTCGGTGTCATATTGCTCGATGGCTTCGTAGCCGAAACGCTTCCTAAGCTTTTCGTCCATCGTCAGCTGATTTTTTGCTTTGGCATAGCCACCGTCGACTGCTGCCCCATGACGCACTTGCCCGTGAACTGGGCGCCCACTTCAATGAGGAGTTGCTTGGTGTTCAGGTCGACTTCCACCTTCGAGGTAGCCTTCAAGGCGGTCAGTTCTTCCGTATTGATGTTTCCTTTCACGACGCCAGCGACCTCAGCTTGCTTGCAGGTCAGGTCGCCTTCCATGATGCCGGTTTGGCCGATCACGACCTTGCCGTTCGATTTCAGCGAACCGATGAGGTGCCCGTCGATGCGGATGTCGCCGTTCGACTCGATGTCGCCCTTGATGGTGGTGCCGTTGCCGATAAGATTGCGTGCAGGTGATTCCATAATAGCCATTGTTTAGTGTTTTATTTGTTGGATTCGATGAATTGTATGTATTCGTCCAAGTCTTTGGACTGGTAGAAGACGGGGTAGTTCTTGCCTGAGATGGGATGGATGCTGTATTTCGTCGCGTCGATGCCGCCAAAGACATAATCCGTGAGGGAAATCGACGAGATGTAGTCGGCGGCCTGCTTCTCGCTCGCGAAGTTGCCGATGGTGACCAAGGTGCGCTCGTCGTCGAGTTGCACGCTCTTGATGTTGAACGACCGCGTGCGATGCTCCCGCTTGTTGAAGTCGCTGAGGCGCACCTTCAGCGGTTCGACGCGCACCGTCCTCGTGTCGCACACCACCATGACGAAATGCTCGGTGTTGGGCTCGTAGACATAAGGCGAGGCCTTTCTCACCTCCGGTTCTTCGCCACCCGCTCCGTCGATGTTGTCGAGCACGATGCCGAGATGGTATTCCTCGTTGATGTCTTCCAAAACGCGGCGAGCGTAAGGCGTGATGCTGCTGCGGGGATAGGTACGCACAAGGTCGTAGAGCGCAAACGCCATCGTGTCGATGGAAACCAGTCGGCCTTGGGCGACGGCGTGGAGGAACGCGAAGCGCGGCATGAAGGCCGTGTCCGACTCGTAGAGGTGCATGGCGCGTTCGGTGTTCATCTTCACGCGATAGAACTGGCCTTGCTCGAAAGCCTCGTAGGTCTTGGCATAGAAGTCGGAGGCCTCGCGCTCTTGGGCTTGCAACTTTTCGAAATAGGTCGGGTCGTTGATGAACTCGGCATAGCTCGAAGTGGGGTATTTGTCAAAGATCTTGCCTTTGTAGACCAAAGATTGCTCCTCGTTCCCAAGGTCCTTGTTCATCTTGTAGAGCGCGTACCATGTGGGCAGTTCCTTTTCGTGGCCCGGATAGCGCGTATCCAATTGCTCATACGACTCGATGGAGCGCGGCAGGTCGGAGAGGCGGTCCATATAAAGGAAGCCGAGATGATAAAGCCCGTCGGCGATGAGCGAGTCGGCCACTTCTTTCTGCTCCATGCTGAAGGGCAGGTCTTGCAGGTAGTAGCCACGGTCGTGGGGCGTATAGGAGGCGTTGAGCGAGTCCTGCTTGGCCTTGGCGTTCTTGGCCTCGGTGAGGGCCTCGTCGCCGCCGCCGTCGTCCGACAAGGCAGCGTTCATGCTTTGCTTGTCGCTGATGCGCCAGTTGTCCTCGTTCCTTCGCATGCCCCATTTGCGGGTGAACTCGGTTACGCCGCGCGAGACCGAGGTGGGATTGTAGAAATACCACGACGCGCCAGTGGTAGAGGTCGGCTCGGAGGTGCTCTGCGTGTTGACGTCGCCCACAGTGGAGCCCAACAACGCCAATTGCTCCTCATATTCGCGTTGGGCCTTTTCCAATTCCTCTTGCTCGATGACTTGTGCGATAATCCTGTCAATCAACATATTGCGCGAAACGGAGTCCATAGCCGCCACGCGGAGCAGGCTGTCTTGGTCGCGGACCACGGTGGCATACATCACCAACTCGTTGAGGGTCTGCGAGATGTTAAGGATGCTGTCGTAGCCTTCCGTTTCGCGGGTCATGCTGCTGACGGCGGTGTCGTAGTAGGCTTGGGCCAACTCATACTCGTTGCGGTCGAAAAACATGGAAGCGACTTTGAGCGACGACTGTGCCCTTTGGATTTGGTTGTCCTTGTAGGCTTCCACCGACTTGCGCAGATACCTGATGGCTTTGCTTTCGTCGCCTTCGCGGAGGGCCAATTCGGCCATGGCGTAATAGATGCGGTCGCGGTAGTCCTCGTTGTTGGAGTCGCGCAGCATCTTGTTCATCATCTTGTAAAGCTCGGCGGCGTTGTCGGCGGTGCCCAACTTGGCGAGGTTCATCCTCGACTCAAAGGTCATCTCGTATTCGGGGTTGCGTTTGATGACTTTCTTGAACTGCGCCGTGGCGCGGTCGGTGTCGCCTTGCTGCATGTAGATCTGCCCTAAGATGAACATGGCGCGGGTGCGCAGGTCGCGGTCGTTGTTGAGCACGATGCCGCTTTTCAGATAAGGCACGGCCTTGCCGTAGTCCTTCACGGCGATGTAATAGTCGGCGATGGTGAAGTCGACGTTGCGCATCAGCTCCTTGGGTGGTTTGCTCAGCCCTGCCGACTTGGCCTGCAACTGCTCGATCATGGCCACGGCCTTGGGGTATTCCTCGGTCTGGATGTAGGTCTTGACGAGCCACATATTGGCCACAAGAGCGATGTCGTTGTAGTTGTATTCGGTGGCCACAAAGTCGAAGGTACGCTTGGCCGGGACGTAGTCGTGCTTGTAGAAATGCGCCTTGCCCATGACGAGATAGGCGTCGTCGATCCATTTCACGCGCTCGCGGCTGCCGAACTTCATCGAGTGTTTCTGGACGCAGATGGAGGTCTTCTCCAAGGCGCGGTCCATCGTCGAGTTCAACGCCATGCCGTTCTGCTGGGTGCCGTAGTTGTAGACGCGCAGCACCTTCGAATAGTCGTCCTTCACCGTGCCACTAAGCTGCTTGCTGCCTTCCTTGAGGCTTGCCTCGCCGTTGAAATAGACGTTGTAATGGCTTGTGAGGTTATGGTACATGCGGCGCGTGATGGTGTTCTTCTTGGTCGAGCAGCCGTTCAGGAGCAGCAGCCCGATGATACAGCCCGTCGCCACAAATATATTGGTTCTCTTATGCACTTTTGTCGTCGTTTATGAAACTATAACTCCAATTTGGCCCGAATATTACAGGCTCCGAAAGAAATGTCAGTTGTGGTGTTCAAACCATTTGCGGGCCTCGTTGAGCAGCTCGGTCTCGGTCGGTTCCACCAAAGCCGTGCGCATGGCCACGGCTGTGCTGTCGTTGGTCGACTTGAACTCGTTGAGCAACAGCTGGTCGAAGTCGGCCTGACGGTGTTCGATGATGCTGGCGCCTTGGCTCCTGACGGCTTGCATGGCTTGGGCCTTGTATTCGTCGAGAGCGAGGTATTGCACTAATCCGCCCACTATCCGCAGGCTGTCTTCCGACCAATCCACCTCGATGGGTTCCGAAAGCGACGTCAGCGCATACTTCTCGCAAAGCTGCTCTTGCTCGCTCTCGATCTTCCTCACCTCGCGTTCAAACTCTAAGGCGCGTCGCTCGGCGCGTTCCTTCTCCACGTTGGCCTTGATTTTCGGCACATAGAGCAACGCCAAGCCCACCAACACTATTGCCACGACTGCGATGATGATGGTCTTCACGACGGGATGTCCTTTCGTGATGGCCAAGCGCACCTCGCTGATGCTGTCGTAACGCTGTTCCTTCGAGAACTGTGTGCAGTGGGTGGCCGCGCTGTGGAACTGCTTCGAGATGTTGCGTTGCCCGATGAACTCCATGATCTTGCCGATGGAATAGACGTCGGCACGCGAGTCGTAGTCCTCACCCTTGATGATTTCGGGGGCCACAAACTCCATCTCCTTGATGAGCAGTTCGCGGTCGGCGTCCTGCTTGGTCTCGGGCACGCCGATGTCGATGAGCTTCACATGGAGGTCGCTGGCGGTCACCATGATGTTTTCGGGGTTCAGGTTGCAGTGTACAAGCCCGTTGCGATGCAGGTAATACAAGCCGTCGCACACCTCGGTAAGGATGTTCTTCACCTGTTTCTCGGAGAGCGTGCCTACACGCACATGCTCGGCCAACGACTTGCCGTCGACATATTCGAAAACGATGCAGTCGCCGAGCCCTTCAATCTTCACGAAGTCGAGGGCCTTGCGGATGTATTTATTGTCGAGCATGGAGGTGGTCTCATATTCCTGACGCAGCAAGGCGATGCAAGCGGCGTCGTGCGCATATTCTTCCTTCAAAGCCTTGACAATGACTTTCTTGCCATTGGCGTTAGCCGTATAAATCCGGCTGTTACCATAGCGTGAGGTATACAACAAACGGAGGTTGGTGTAGTCTGTAGAAAAGTTGTTTTCAGTCATTTCTTCATCATGTATTTAACAGCGTTGGAACCACAAATTCGGCTCAAAACCAATCTTGCGATTTGGGTGCAAATATAGTTCATTTTTCCGAATAAAAGCCAAAACTTATTCGGAAAGTGTATTTTTGCCAAAAAAGAACGGGGTTAGATTCCCAAATGCATCTTGATTCTTGACACCAAGATGTCGACCACCACGGGGCTTGAGCCGCGCGGCAGGATGATGTCGGCGGTGCGCTTGGTGGGTTCGATGAACTGCTGGTGCATGGGCTTGACGAAGGTCTGGTAGTGGCGCAGCACGTCCTCCCATGTGCGCCCGCGCTCGGCGATGTCGCGGCGGATGATGCGCATCAGACGCTCGTCGCCATCGGTATCCACAAACACCTTGATATCCATACGGTTACGAAGCTCCTCCTGCGTCAGCACCATGATGCCTTCCACGATGATGACCTCAGTGGGATGCACATAGATGACCTCTTGCGAACGCGCACAAGTGACATATGTGTAGATGGGCATGGGGATGGTCTCGCCTTTCTTCAAACGGTCGATGTGGTCGATGAGCAGGTCCCACTCGATGGCGTCGGGGTGGTCGAAGTTGATTTGCTTCTTCTCCTCAGGCGTCTTGTCGCCGTTGTCGAAGTAATAAGCGTCCTGCGAAATGACTGATACTGAGTTCTCTGGCAGCTGTTCAACCAGCTCCTTTACGACGGTGGTCTTTCCCGATCCCGAACCGCCTGCGATTCCAATGACTAACATTTTGTATAGTTTTAAGTTTATAGTTTTCAGTTATCAGTTAACTGCCAACTGATTTTGGCACAAAGGTAAGGTTTTTGTTGAATTGTTGGTTGTTTAATCGTTGAATCGTTCCAAATTTTGCCTAATTTTGCACGAAATTTAAAAAAGCAAAGTCATGAACACCATCCAAAGAATCGCAGGAGGTCTGTTCGTTGCCGGTGCCTTGTGCTTGGGCAGCTGCAACCAAAGCGTCAAATGGCCTGCCCTTCCCGTCGAGGAAGTCGCGGAATATTTCGACGATGCCGCCAAGACCAAGACCATCGACACGGCCTGTTACGAAATCCAGAACGCCAAGGGCGACAAGATCGGCACAGTGCTGTTTTCCTCGCCTTACTCCGACCATGTCAGGGGCTTCAACGGCCCGACGCCCTTATTGATTGCCCTCGATGCCGAAGGTCGCATCAAGAACGTTGTTTTGCTTGAAAACCAAGAAACGCCGCGATTTGCGCAGCGTGTCGTCAACGGCGGCCTTTACGAGAGCTGGAACGGACTCACCGTCGACGAGGCGTTGGCCAAGGACGTGGATGCCGTCAGCGGCGCCACCTACACCTCCAACGGCGTGAAAGGCAGCCTGACAGCCCGCCTCAACGCCTACCAAAGACAGCTGAAGAAATAAGGGAGTCACTCCTCGGAATCGTCGTCGGGCGTGGGTGCCACTGCCCCTTCAAGCACGATGACGATTTCGCCTTTGATGTCCTTTTGCGAGAAATGCCCGATGAGTTCCGACAAGGTGCCACGGGCGTTTTCTTCGTGGATTTTGGTCAGCTCGCGCGAAACGCACGCCTTCCTTTCGCCGCCGCACACCTCAGCCAACTGCTGCAAGGTCTTGAGCAGGCGGAATGGCGACTCGTATAAAATCGTGGTATACTGATAGTTGGCAATAGCCTGCAACTTGGTTTGACGGCCTTTCTTGTGGGGCAGGAAGCCCTCGAAGACGAACTTCTCGGCGGGCAGTCCCGAGTTGACCAAGGCAGGCACAAACGCCGTAGGGCCAGGCAGGCACTCCACTTCGATGCCGCGCTTGACGCACTCGCGCACCAAGAGGAAACCCGGGTCGGAGATGGCGGGCGTGCCCGCGTCGGTGACCAAGGCCAAGGTCTCGCCAGCCTCGATGCGGTCGGCGATGCGCTCCACCACCTGATGCTCGTTGCGGATGTGGAAGGCCGTCATGGGCTTGCTGATGTCGAGATGGCGCAGCAGGTTACCCGAAGTGCGCGTGTCCTCGGCCAAGATGCCGTCCACCTCCTTCAGGATGCGGATGGCCCGCAGGGTGATGTCCTCCAAGTTGCCGATCGGCGTGGGGACGAGATAGAGTTTCGACATAGTTGGCTTATTCAAACTTTCTGGAAATCAAGTCTTTGAGTTTCTGATAAGCCTCATTGCTGCTGTTCCACTGCAACTCGATTTTCAGCTCATTCAGGTAAATCAAGGCCCCGTTCAAGGTCTTGAGGTCGTTGAGGTTTTCGATGGACTTGTTGTATTTCTCCATGCTACCGCCAAACAACTCGTTGACAAACAAGAACTTGTCGTTGATTCCTATGACCGACTTCAGGTCGCGGACGGGATTTTGCTGCAACTTGGCCGCCAACGAATGGTCTTCATGCATCATCTTCTCGCCCAAGGTCTCGGGCGTTGAAAGCTCAAAGTCGGCATCGTCGTTGTCGAAGAAGTCGGACATGCTGTCGGTGACTGGCTTCTCGTAGTCGAACCGCTGTTCGTCCTCCATTTCGGGCATTTCAAGGGGATTGTCCTTCACCAAGTCGTCGCCATGCACGCGGTCGCGCTCGGGAATCTCTTCCATGGGGATTTCCTCCACGACGTGTACCACTTTGCCGACATTCTCCGCCACGGGCAACTCATCAGAAGGCGTCGTTTCCTCAGGTTGTTCATCTTTCCTTTCGGGGATGTCCTCGAAACGGAAGAAGAAGCCATACTCGTCGCCCAACGGACCGCCCTCTTTGGGGGCTTCCGTCGCCTCGTCAGGAACCGGAGCCGGCACTTCCTCGACCGGTTGCTCCACCTCAAAGGGGACATCGTCGGCTTCCAGCTCCTCCTCTTCAACCATTTTTTCTTCTTGATCTTCAACAGTTTGTTCCACCTCTTCAAAGGTTTCTTCTTGAACTTCAACAGGCGTTTCGTCTTCCTGCGGATCTTCGGGAACTTCGTCGGGTTGCGCTTCGGGCATTTCCTGGGTCATGCCACCGAAAAGCCCGGCAAGGGCGTCGGCATCAAACGGGAGGTCTTCCTCGTCGAAGGCCTCATCACCCAAATCGATGGAGCATAGCAGGTCGTAAAGTGTGTGCGTGCGGTTCATCAACACATCCAAATCGAGGAGTTCGAGGGCTTTCCCGTTTCTCAAAAGGTAATTAATTTGTTGGTATAACAAGCTGATTTCCTGCTTAATAGAAATCAATTTCTCTTTTTGATTCTCAAATTTTTCGTTCATATCGGATTTATCTTTATTTTTGCTCGTTTTGACGACGCTAAAGTACATAATTTTTTCGCTCTTACTGACATGTTTATTGAAAAAGATAGAAATAATATCTCGCAAGGATGGATTGAAGTCATTTGTGGTTCCATGTTTTCGGGCAAGACCGAGGAGCTGATTCGCCGCCTAAAACGCGCCAAAATCGCCAAGCTGAAGGTGGAGATCTTCAAGCCGGGTGTCGACACGCGCTATAGCGAGGAGGATGTGGTATCGCACGATGCCACGGCCTTGCACTCCATCCCCGTCGAGAGTGCGCAAGAGATTTTGTTTTACGCCACCGATGTTGACGTGATTGGCATCGACGAAGCGCAATTCCTTGACGATGAGCTGCCTAACGTGTGTCAGCAATTGGCCAACCAAGGCGTGCGCGTCATCATTGCGGGCTTGGACATGGACTTCATGGGCAATCCTTTCGGCCCCATGCCCAAGTTGATGGCCATCGCCGAAGACGTCACCAAGGTGCACGCCATCTGTGTGCGTTGCGGCAGCCAAGCGCAATATTCGCACCGCATCATCGCAGGCGAAAAATTGGTAGTGCTCGGTGAGACAGAGAGTTATGAGCCTTTATGTCGAGCCTGTTACCTCAAAGCACGTCAGGAGCGGGCCAACGAACAGTAGTATTGTCTTGCTCCGTCGCCTTATCCTCCGAAGGCGCTGTTTCTTCCTGTTGCAGTTGTTCTTTTGCGAAATCCTTCACCAAGTCGAAGCCTTTATATAGATAAGGTACGGTCATCTCTACATAAGGGAAGAGATAGGAATCTTTCTTTAGGTCGTCCTTGACTATCCCAAGCATCTGCAAATTATTGAATACCAACACAAAAGTGCTGCACAACAGCAATCCTTTGGCCGCTCCGAAAACGAAACCACCCAACTTGTTGAAGAACGTGAGGTTCATGGCGCGTACCGCCTTGGTGACCAAACGTCCGATGAGGTTGACCAAAATCACCAAGAGGATGAAAGTCAGCACGAAAGCGATGGTATTCAAGTATTTAGGGTCGATTTCCATGAAGTCCTTCAAATGCGCCGCCGTGAAGTCGGAGAAGTGCATCGCGCCATAGATGCCCACGCCGAAGGCCAACAAGGTGACCACTTCGATGATGAGGCCTTTGCGCCAGCCTCTCCAGCCGAAGAGGAACAGAACGATTGCTATGATGAGGTCGAGATAGTTCATCAGTTGTTCAGTTGTTCAGTTTGCAGTTTTCAGTTTTCAGTTTGCAGTTGTTCAGTTAACTGTCAACTGCTAACTGCCAACTGGTAACTACTCACTATAATAAAGAATCATCCGCTCGATGGCGCGTTGGCAGACGGGGCAGAAGTCGTGGCCGTTGAAGGTCTTCATCAGGCAGTCCATGTGGGGGCTATAGACGCCTTCAGGTTCGTAGCCACCGCCTTCAAACACGCCAATTGTGTTTTCGTATTTCTTCTCGCGCGGCGTGGGGATGGGCGTTTTCTTGTCCATCATGTCCTTCCATTTCGCGTCGAAGTCGACGAGCGTCGTGAGGTTGGGTTCCCAAGGCTCAAGGTCGTTGTTGTACATGTCGCCGTAAGTGTCGTCGTTGTAGTATTCGTCGGCCAATCCCGCGAAGCCGTGTCCGAACTCGTGGATGATGACATCGCTCGAAAAGCCGTTGCTGCTCGCGCTGGAGCAATAGAAGTTGTAGATGCCTCCCCCACCGTATTTCTCGGTGTTCATCAAAATATAGATTTGGTCGTAGGGCACCTGACCGGCCAGGTCGCGGATGTCGCGGTTGTCGGTGCTCATGCAGTAGCGCTCGCTGTCGAAGGTCCAGAAGCTGAAGCGCATGGCGGTGTTCTTGTAGATGCGGTCGCCGGGCATGGTGCAGCCGCTCTCCTCGGAAGGCACCATCACGCCACGGATGTTGAAGCTCTCGCGGTAGCGGTCGTAGGGCGCGTAGCTGAACATGCTCTCCACGAAGAAGTCGCAGTCCTTGAGGAACTTGCCCATCTCGGCTTGCGTGTAGCCTTCGGGAAGTATCACAATGTCAACGGCTTTGGTGATATCCTTGTTGCCGATCCATGCCTCATAGACGGGCAGGTGGAGGTTGTCGTAGTCGCGGATGAAATAGTCGTCGGGGCTGACGGTGAAGCGCATCCCTTCCTTCAGTTCGCCTTCCCAAGTCTTGTAGCACAAGGCGATGTCGATCTTCACCTTGGGGAAAGGCACGATGACCGACTCGTCGAAGGTCTTGGTGACGCGGAAGGCCTCGTCGGTGGTCTGCCATTCGCCGTAAAGGTTTTGGTAGCCCTTGGAAAAAAACAGGTGTTCCGTTCCGGCCTCATAGACCTTGACGATATAGCTGCCAAACTCAAGGTTGTCGATGAGGTTGGTCTTCGAGCCGCTCCAATAGGGTTCTCGGATGAGTTCCTTGAGCGAGTAGGTGGTCGTGTTGTGGTTGCCGGTCAAGCAATAGTCGACGCGCAGCGAGGCATCGGTGAAGTAGTTGTCGAATTGCGCCCAGGCCATCATGGGCAACAGGGCGAAGAGGAATAGCAAATGTTTTTTCATGGCATGATATTTTGCACAAAGATAGAAATTATTTCATTAAGGTTGGTTGAATCTTCAGTTTAAGTTAGGCCTTATAAGGCATGTCATTCCTTGCAAGGGCTGGCGGGTATGGAATCTATGGCTTATAAGGCCGGCTTGAAAGGTTTTTAATCACCATGCCGCCTCCCATAGATCCCATTCGCACATGCCTCGGCAAGGGATGACATGGGAGGCTAAGTTTTACTACTCTAATAAATCTATTCTTAGTGGATTCATTGTATCAATCAATTCTTCCTTAGCCGCTCTAGTCATGTTCTTGATTTGTTTTTCCCTCGCAATCGCCTGATCAACCAGCCCAAACTCCTCAAAGTAAACCAGTTTATGGCATTTATACTTTGCCGTAAACACAGATCCTTTGCCTTCCTTATGCTCGCCAACACGTCTTACCAAATCATTGGTAACGCCAGTATATAACGCCCTTCCATTGGCACTTTGCATCATATAAACCCAATACTTTTTCATAATACCAATAGCATAATAATAAACGGCACAAAAATAGACAATTTATTGAATTGAACCGCCGCCTATAGATTCCATTCGCACATATCACGACTCGGAATGACATAGGCGGCTGGGGTTAACCAAAAAAACCGTACCTTTGCAACAAATTAGCGACGATGTCCACACCTTTATTAATAGTGCGCAACCTGAAGGTCTCCTTTTCCCGCGAGGGGCAATGGAGCGAAGCCGTGCATGGCATCGACTTGGACGTGTTTGCCGGGCGCACCTTGGGGCTTGTGGGCGAGTCGGGATCGGGCAAGTCGGTCAGCTCGTTGGCCATCATGCGCCTGCTCAACGAGAAGCTGAGCCGCATCAGCGCCGACAGCATCCAAATCGAAGGCGACGAAATCAAGGGCTTCTCCGAAAAAGAGATGGCCGACGTGCGCGGCAAGCGCATCGCGATGATCTTCCAAGAGCCGATGACTTCGCTCAACCCTGTCTACAAGTGTGGTTTTCAGGTGGCCGAGATGATTTTGCAGCACGAAACGGTGAGCAAGGCCGAAGCCAAGAAGCGCGTCATCGAGCTGTTCAAGCAGGTGATGCTGCCGAGGCCCGAAGCCATCTACGACAGCTATCCGCACGAGCTTTCGGGCGGACAGAAGCAGCGTGTGATGATTGCCATGGCCATCGCCTGCCATCCCAAACTCCTCATCGCCGACGAGCCTACCACCGCCTTGGATGTGACCGTGCAACTCGAAATCCTCCGGCTGTTGCGCAAGCTGCAAGCCGAAACGGGCATGGGCATGATCTTCATCACCCACGACCTCGGCGTGGTGGCCGAGATTGCCGACGACGTGGCCGTGATGCACAACGGCGAGATCTTGGAACGCGGCACGGTGCAAGAGATTCTCAGCCATCCGCAACATCCTTACACCCAGGGGCTTTTGGCCTGCCGTCCGCCGATGGACGTGCGCCTCAAACGCCTGCCCATCGTCAAGGAGTTTCTGGACGGCCAATGGAAAGGCGGCAAGAAACAAATCTTGCACGACCTGCAAATCAGCGACGAAGAACGGCAAAGTCACCTCAAGCGACTCTACAGCCGCGAGCCTTTGCTCAAGGTGGAGCATTTGCAGACCTGGTATCCACTGCGCAAGGGTGTGTTCAGCCGCGTCTACGACCACGTGAAAGCCGTCGACGACGTGAGTTTGGAGGTCTATGAAGGCGAGACCTTGGGGCTTGTGGGCGAGTCGGGCTGCGGCAAGACTACCTTGGGACGCAGCATCTTGCGATTGGCCGAGCCTACGGGCGGAAAAATCTGGTTCGACGGCATCGAGGTGACCGCCTTGAAGGGTCAGGCCTTGCGCGATTTCAGGAAGCAGGCGCAAATCGTGTTCCAAGACCCCTACTCCAGCCTCAACCCTCGCCTCACCATCGGCGAAGCGATAGCTGAGCCGATGCGGGTGCATGGCATCCACTATCACGAACTGCGTCCCGCCGTTCGGAATGGTGAAGACCAATTGCGAGACGCAATTGGCGACAACGATTTGCGCAACGCAGTCTGCGACCTTTTGGAACAAGTGGGCTTGAAGGCCGAGCATTACGACCGCTATCCTCACGAATTCAGCGGCGGACAGCGGCAGCGTATCTGCATCGCCCGTGCCTTGGCCGTCAACCCGCGCTTGGTGATTTGCGACGAGTCGGTGTCGGCACTCGATGTGAGCGTGCAGGCGCAGGTGCTCAACCTGCTCAACCGGCTGAAAGAGGAACGCGGCCTCACCTACATCTTCATCTCGCACGACCTCAGCGTGGTGCGTTTCATGAGCGACCGCGTGGTGGTGATGTACAACGGCAAGCCCGTCGAGATGGACGATGCCGACGCCCTATTTGAGCATCCGCAAAACGACTATACACGGAAACTGATTTCCGCCTTATTGTTGGTTTGACAAGGCATCCTAAGCAAGGCAAAACCAAAAAAGGCAGCCCCGAAGGGTTGCCTTTCTTGGTCTTTGGTGG
>CALFIT010000271.1 GCA_937877465.1 uncultured Bacteroidales bacterium
ACGCACAAAACTGGATTGGTGTCCGTGGCGCTTTCGGTAGCAGCTACGGTGCCGAGCTCTCATTTCAACATGGCTTCAATGCCCACAACCGTTTGGAACTGGATCTGGGTTGGAACAGACATGACACCTATGGCTACTACAACCTCTCCGGTGTTTATCAGTGGATGGGCGGTATCGCCAACAACTTTGGTTGGTTTGCTGGTATCGGTGCCAATGCTGGTTTGTGGGATGGCTACAACGATGGTAAGTTTGGTCTCGGATTCCTTGCCCAAGCTGGTTTAGAGTACAACTTCCAAGCTGTGCCTATCCAACTCACCATCGACTTCCGTCCGCAATGGGACGTCCTGGGTGCAGCAAGCGGATTTGGCTATGCTGGTGCTTTTGGTATCCGTTACAGATGGTAAGCATACCTAAATCAATTGAAAAAGGCCGCAGCAATGCGGCCTTTTTCTATTAGGGGCAGTTGGCTTTACAGCCCTTGGATGTACTCGTTCAGCTCGTGCTTCGAGGCGTCGTAGGTGAACACCTCGTTCAGCAGGTAGTATTTGTTCTGCTCGGTGCAAAAGCTGTAGGCGTATTTGGCAAACTCTAACTTGTTGTTTTCGAAAGAGAACAGCTTGCAGATGTCGGCGATTTGGCGCACCGTCATGGGGTTGTTGGCGACGACCTGCTTGGCCAAGGTCAGCTTGGTGTTGTCGTAGGTCTCGTTGGAAATCATGCGGTAGGCCTCGTCATAGTCATGCTGGCTCATGCCCTGGGTAGGATGGACGGGTGACATAGGCGGCATGGGCACGGGTGCTGGTTCGGGAGTCACCACGGCGGGTTGGCTCTCAATTAGGTCCATGGTCAACTCGGGACGGACATGGCTTTGCGACGATTCAAGTCCGTAAAAGCCTTTCGACTGCACGACGCTCAGCGTTTGGGGCTGCCTCAGGTCGACGAACTGGCCCACGCAGTTTTGCAGCTGGTTGTTCAGCTCAACGCGGATGTAGAAGCTGTCGTCCCAAAGGTTGCGGATGCAGATGGAACGCACAGGTTGCTCGTTCTGCAACACGTCGTCGACATAGAGCCAAAAGCTCTGGTGCCGTGGCGCGACGACGGTCAGCGTGCTGTTTTGCTGATGTTGGCCGCCGCCGTGCCTGACCTTTGCGGAAGCCTCTTGCGCCACGGATAGGCCGAGGGTGAAGGCCATCAAGGCGAGGAGTAAGGAAATTCTCTTCATGTTGGATAGGTTTGGTAATTGATGGGACAAAACTACGGTTTTTTTCGGAATCTGCAAAAGATTTCTTATGCCTTATAGCAGCGGCGTCATATAAAGTGGCAGATAGGTGATGCCCGCCTCTTGCTTGTAGTCGGCGGCGTGGAGCACCATCGGCGTGGTGATGTTCTCCGTATATGTCGCCAAACACTTGTTGAGCGACGACAGCGTATAGTTTTTCCCGCTTTTCACTTCGATTGGGATGATGTTGTGGCGGCTCGTCACCTTGCTTTTCAGCAGAAGAAAGTCGATTTCCATGCGCTCCTCTTTCTTCTCTGACGACCTGCTGAAAAAATAGAGGCTATGCCCGGCGGCGACAAGCATCTGCGCTACAACGTTCTCAACCAACATCCCTTCATTGACCTCCAATTTTCCGAACAGCAGCTTGCGATAGATGTCGGAAGTCACGATGCCGCGCTCGTCGAAAGCCTGGCTGATGAGCAGTCCGGTGTCGTTAAGGTAGCATTTGAGCGTGGTGCGACTCTCGTTCATTTTCAGCCCAACGTTGGGCTCGGTGGAGTTGTAGCAGATGTTGCCCACTCGCGCGTCCTTGAGCCAAAAGAAGGCATCGTCCCAATCGCGGTATTTTGCATCGGGTTTCAAGGACGAAAGCCGGAACTTTTTCTCGTGTTTCGACAATTGCGACGGGATTTGGTCAAAAATGCCGGCCACTTTGTCGGCTTGTTCGCCGGCATAGTTGAAGATGTCGTTACGGTAGATTTCCAAGATGTCGCGCTTGACGGCGTCCACTTCCTCAAAGTCCTTGGTCTCGACATATTTCTTGACAGCCTGAGGCATTCCACCCACAATCATATAAAGACGGAAAGCATCCATGGCCTGCCGATGGAAGGCTTGCCCCATAGGCCGTTTTTCCTCGTACATCTTCCTGATGAAATCCATCAGCATGTCGTTTCCTGTGGCCCAAAGGAACTCTTCAAAATCCATCGGATACATCTTCAACGTCCGCTCCTCGGAAGGAATCACAATGCCTTGGGTGTTTTTCTTGATGCTCATGAGCGAACCCGTCTCAATGTAGTCGTACCGCCCGTCGGCTACCAAAAACTTGATGGCTGCCCGTGCTCTTGGACAAAGTTGGACTTCGTCGAAGATGATCAGCGACTTCCGTGGGTATAGTTTTACCTTATAATGGTTGGTCAGGTAGAGAAACAGCGTGTCCAAGTCCTCCAAATACAAGTCAAACCATTCCCTCACCATCTGGGGGGCTTTGTTGAAGTCGATGAGGAGATAGGAGTCATACTCGCGTTTTGCGAACTCCTCCACGATATAGCTCTTTCCGATGCGCCGCGCCCCTTCAATGAGCAATGCGACTTCTCCATTCCTATTGTTCTTCCAATCAAGGAGTTGGCTGTATATTTTTCTTTTCATGATGATGTATCTTACACCTTTTTGAGATTTTTTACGCTGCAAAAATACACCTTTTTTAGATTTTTTACAAGCCTATTTTACACCTTTTTTAGATTTTTGTCTTATTCGACCACCAATTTCTTCGTCACTACGCTGCCACCGAGCATCTGGACGGTATAGATGCCTGCGGGCCAACGGCTCACGTCGATGGTGCGCTGGCCTTCCACGGTGAAGTTGGCGACGATTTGTCCTTGCATGTTGAGCACCATCACGCTGACGGCGCCTTTGTCGTAGTCGGTGCTGAGGGTGAACTGCCCCTTGGCGGGATTGGGATAGACCTCGGCGTTGAAGGCGGCTTCGGCGTGACTTTCGTGGACACCCACCATCAGGTTCTCGTCGTTGCTGAAGGTGACCACCTTGCCCGCCACGCGCAACACTGGGTTGTCGGGGGCGGCGCACTCGGTGCAGGTCACGCCGTCGATGCAGTCGGGGTGGTTGGGATGGCAGAGGTCGAGATAGGTCGGGTCGAACTGGTAGAACAGCTCGGCTTGTCCGGCGCTGAGGCATTCCGTGAGGTCGAAGTCCCACACGAGTCCGATGCTGCCAGGGCACCATCCGCTGCGGCTGTATATCCAAGTGCCGTTTTGCGGCTGGCAGCCTGCGGGGTTGGGGTTGCAGGTGCGCCACAGGTGCTGGTCATACTTGTTTTGGCCGTCGACGAGGATGTGGTGCGTGGCTTCGTAGAACTCGGCGGCGTTGCCCGTGTTGAAGCAGTTGTTGGTGCCGCTGCTCCAGTTGTGGCCGGTGGTGGTGATCTTCAGCTTGGCGGCCTCGGCTTGGTCGCTGAAGGTGTAGTTGACCACGGGCACGGGCTGCTGGTTGGCATAGTCGCCGAAGGCGTAGGTGCCAAACCAAATCTCGTCCATGTCGACGTAAAGGTAGTCGGGCGTGCCTTTGGTGAAGCTGAAAACCAAGGTGGGGTTGTAGCCGCTGCCGCCCCAGCTCTCCATGTAGAACTCGATCTCCAACAGGCCTTGCAGCATGGAGGTGTAGTCGCTCACGTCCACGTCGTCGTCGCATTGCACGCCGAAGGGGGTGCAATAGCGGAACAGCTCCATCCATTCGCCTCGGTAGTTCCTGATCTTCACGCCGCCCACGCGGTCGTAGCCGTCGCAGTTGTTGTTCACGCAGGTGTGGTCGTAGTGCGCCAATATTTCATTGAACGCGCCCACATGCGAGGGCATGACATATTCGCCGATGGCGCTGTGGTGCGTCGGGTCGCAAACGAGGTCGCCGTTCATCGTCACCACGTCCAAGTGGCTGTCAATCTGGTTGGTGACTTCAAAGCGGTTGCTGAACGTCGTGGTCTTGTTGCCGCTTTGGGTCACGCTGACGGTCAGGTCGAAGTCGCCGAAACCGCTCGGTGTCCAAAAGCCGTAGTAATAGCCGTTGTCAGGGTCGTCGGGATAGTCGGTCTTCAAGAGGATGTCCTGCCCGTCGACATTCGCTTTCACCTCCGTGAACTTGATGACTTCGGAGTGCTCGATATAGGCTGAAACGACAATCAAGACGGGATGAAGGGCATCCAAATAGACCTTGGTGCCTTCGTAGGGACGGCGGATTTTCACTTCGGGTTCGTAGGCATACGGGTCGACGACCTCAAAGCTCTTCACCACGTCGGGGGCGGGCAGCCAGTTGGCGTCGCCGGCTTGCGTGGCCTTGAACTTCACGACACCCGTCTCGCCCGTCAAGGTCAGGATGTTGCCATTAATTGTGGCCGGGCCTTCCATCATCTCGAAGCTGACGGGCAGTCCCGACGAAGCTGTGGCTTCCAAGGTAATCGGTGCGTTGAAGGTCAGTTGGTTGGGGATGTCGGCCATCTCGATGAGTTGGGCGTTGCCGTCGGGCTGTTGGCGCACGAGGAGGTTGTCGAAGCCGCCCGTGCCGCCTTGCGAGTGGAAGAAGAGGCCGTCCCAAACGTGGTAGTCGAGCTTGTCGCCGCTGCCCGGTGTGAGGTTCATGCATACGTTGGTGCAGCCCGCCATCTGGATCCAGTCGCCGGTGCAGCCGGGTTTCACGAACACCGTCACTGCGCCTGCGCCGTCGTAGGCCGTGAAGTCGAACGACATCTTGTAGCGCGTCCAGCCGCCGTCGTTGTAGTCGAACTCCGCCCGGAGTTTCGTACACGCCGCGGCTTTTCATGCCCACGCAGCGGTTCTCGCAGATGTCAACCAAGCCAACGCCGTTCTTTCCGCCGATTTTGTTGATTTCAAGCATAAGCTCCAAGCCGTTCATTTTTTTGCCGTTGAGACTAACCGGAATTCCCTTTTCCCATTCGATTGTGACATACTCGCCTTCATCGCTTGCTTTTTCGGGAACGGTGGTGTTTTTGAGCATGTGCGGATAGTTCGGCTCGTTCTCCGTTTTTTCAAGCTCCAGGCCCTCGTGGCTGATGTGCCAGATGTTCTCGTCGCGGGAATATGACTGGTCTTTTTTCATCGGAACTTCAAGACCACGGTCTTCAAGGAATTTGATTTCGGCTTCGCGGCTGTCCATGTTCCATTTGTCGTCACGCCAAGCAGCAATTACGCGCAAATCCGGTGCGAACGCTTTGATTGCAAGCTCGAAACGCACCTGGTCGTTGCCCTTTCCCGTCGCGCCGTGGCAGATTGCGACCGCGCCTTCCTGACGAGCGTACTCAACCAAGATTTTCCCGATGAGCGGGCGGGCAGTCGATGTGCCGAGCAAATATTCGTCCTCGTAAACGGCATTTGCCTTCAAAGCCGGCCAAATGTATTCTTCGATGTATTCCTGTCGCGCGTCAACGACATAGCAGGCAGAAGCGCCCGTTTTGAGCGCACGGCCTTTAATCGCTTCCCAGTCATCGCCCTGACCGACATCGATACAGACGGCGATAACATCGTAATCATAATTTTCTTTGAGCCACGGAATGATGACCGTTGTGTCCAATCCACCAGAATAAGCCAAGACAACCTTTTCTTTTGCCATAAAACGCCTCGATTTGATAAGAAATTGAATGCATATGTGCGAAAGCACAAACGTCAATAGTTTCCACTAACGCAAACGGTTTGCTTGCAAACCGTATATTTATGCAAAAATCAT
>CALFIT010000272.1 GCA_937877465.1 uncultured Bacteroidales bacterium
TTGTGCCCATCGAAGTCAAGTCGTCGGGGTATAAGACCCATGCCTCATTGGATGCTTTTTGCAAGAAGTATTCATCTCGCATCGATCACCCCGTTATGATTTACACGAAAGACCTGCAATATGATGGGAACACCATGTTGCTGCCTGTGTATATGACGATGTTGGTGTGAGAAATCATTTACTTAACAAACTTCACCATGCAGTCGATACAAATGGGCTGATTACTAATGTCGTCAATAAAGACATTGGCCGGGTGCATGTCTTCCAAACAAAGGCGGTCGCCGATATAGTTCACGCCTTGCTCGCCATAATTGTCGCGAAAGCCTTTTGCGAAAACCATTTCGTCAATCTCCGCTTTGGTTGCCAACCGTTTGCAGCCTATATAAGGCTGTGTAAGAATGCAACGAAACAACCCGTCATCATCACGGGTGAAACCAATCGCCGACATTTGCGTTTCGGGGAAAAGCGTGTTGTGTAACACGATGGCTTCCAACGCCTTGCTATATGTAGAATAGATTGAAGTCCTTGCTTTTACAACAGATGTGAAGCCGTCTTTATAATAGACTTTAGCCTCTGCTCCTTCTGCTATTTGAGGACCAAATTGGGTCGTGAACAGTTGTTCGGCATGGGGAAACCACAATCTCTTTGCTTCCGCCCATTGTTGCACCAACTCTTCCTGCTTGGCGTCTATTTCCCAGTTTGTTGGGCTGCTTGTTTGGCCTGTTCCAGCATCTCGACTTGCTTCAAGGCTTGTTCGCGCGTAGTTGCATACGATGTACGCCCCAATGAGCGGCGCACCTGCCGTGCAGACTCCTGCATGCTCTGGTAGATTGAATCGATCAAAGTTTGTTCTTCCATTGAGTATATCGTTTGTGTAATTGTCAATCAGTTGAAGGGTATGTTCCGAAAAACCATTGTATTTTATGGATGTGTTGATTTGGTCTTGTCGCGTTGGCCAGTCAGCAATGTTCAATCTCTCTTGCGTATTCCAATCAGGCTCGGGCACGATGGCAACATTGCAAACCTCAATAATCTCATCTTCCGTCAACCCAAGGCCGGATCGTTCCAATTCTTCGCGCACATCAAGCGTCCATCGGGAATCGATAAGCTCCGACCAACCTCTCTCGTCCAAATATCGGAGGCCGTTTGAAATCGCTGAAGGGTTTGAAGAAGGCATATTCCAAGCATTTTATTTGATGGCAAAGGTACGAAAAGTTTCGGGAAAGTTCATTTGAATTATGAACTATTTTGTCAGGACAGTTAATTACCGCAAAAAGGCGCGACAAATCCTGTCGCACCATAAAAAGAAATCGGAAAGGCAAGGCAGATGTGGAGAAAATTTCTTACTTTTGCGGCAAAATGTCAGCAAACAATGAGCAACGTAAACGTACTGCAACAAATCCAGCAACTTGCACAAATGGTTCTTCCACAAGATGCCCATCTGTTTCTTTATGGTTCTCGCGCACGAGGCGATTATCGTGAAGGCTCCGATTGGGATTTGCTTGTTTTGCTCAATCGTCCGCAAGAAGCATCTGATTTCCAGAATATTGCCTATCCAATCATGGAACTTGGATTTGACTTGGGAGAGTATTTCAGTGTGCAAACCTATTCGCAAGAGGAATGGGAAGCTATGAGTTTCTTGCCTTATTACAAAAATGTGGAACAGGATAAAATCGTGTTGGTATGAGTTTGAATGATGAAGAAAGGAAAATCCTTGTCGGTTTAGAAATTGAAAAGTCCCGAAGGACTTTCTCTGAAATTGAAATTTTGCGGCAGGCAGGTCTTTGGGACAATATCGCCAACAGATTGTATTACGCTGCATTCCACGCTGTTAGTGCTCTGTTGATTAACGATGGACATCCCGTTGGAACTCATCAAGGTGCGGTGGTTATGTTACATCAGCACTATGTCAAGACAGGCATCCTGCCAAAGGAATACGGTACGTTTTATTCCCAACTTCAGACCCTACGGGAAAAGGCTGACTATAATTGCACGTATTATGCAACAGAGGAAGATACTGCACCTCGAATTGCTTTGACGGAAACATTTATTGAGAAAGTGATCGGACTGATAAAATGAAGAAGTCCCTAGTCAACAAACCAACATTTCAACGATTAAACAAAACGACCAAATTCAACAATACAATGAAACTCAGAGAGATTTCTGAACTTTTGAA
>CALFIT010000273.1 GCA_937877465.1 uncultured Bacteroidales bacterium
TCTACAAGGAAGAGACGCATCAGGCGAGGCCATCGGTGAACGGCCACGCGCTGCTGCCTTTCGTCGAGCTGAAGAAGGCTTCCCTTCCCGAACAGACGTTCCGCGACTTCCTCGAAGCCCATGCCGCCAGCATCGACTGGTGGTACAAGAACGGCGACGAAGGCAAGCAGCACTACGCCATCCCCTACGAGCAAAGCAATGGCGAGAAGTCGCTCTTCTATGTGGATTTCATCGTCCGCATGAAAAACGGCCAGGTGTTCCTCTTCGACACCAAGACCGAGAACAGCGACCCCGAGGCCCCCAACAAGCACAACGCCCTTTTGGCCTACATGGCCGAGCGCCCCGACGAAAACCTGAAGGGCGGCGTGATTGTGGAGCGGAACGAGGTGTGGTATTATTCGCGCTTCCCCATCGAGACGACCGCAAACATAGCGGGCTGGGATGCGTTTTTCCCTGATGAGTATGATTAAAAACACAAGAATATGAGCAAAGGTATTGATAGCGTTTTCCTGCACTACGGCGTGCGCAAGGAAGACATGGAACTCATCCTCCAAACATGCCGCGACAACGACATAGACGAGGAATGGCTGAAAGAGAATATCTTGAAGCCGTATAACGAGGCGCGAACCCAGCAAAACACCGTGGATGAGCGCACCCTTACGAAAATCATGAAACGTGCCATCAAAAACGTCCAGCCATGAAGATCAAGAGAATTTACGCCGAAAACTACAAGACCTACAGGAAGCTGGACTTGAACCTTGAAGTCACAGCCGACCGTCCCATCATTCTGATAGGTGGTGGTAACGGATGCGGTAAGACCACGCTTTTCGATGCCATTTACCATGCGCTGTATGGCTTGGAAATCAAGAGCGTAAAACACTTTGAAGAGTTGTTCAATGCAGGAATGATGGTCGAGAACAAAGGCTTCGACAACAAACAAATCGTGCTGCAAATCGACTTCACGGGCATGGTGCTGGCCAAGGAAGAGCAATACAGGCTGAAACGTGCCTATATGGTGCTGAACGACCGTGTTGTCGAATCGGTCACGCTCTCCATGGGAGGCAACAATTTTGTTTACGGCAGCGGCTCGTCACAGTCGGACCGCGCACAAAATGAAGCTGTGGTGAACAAAATCATCACCGCCAACCTGCCTGCCGCATTAAGCAACTATTTTCTTTTCGATGCCATGAAAACCAGCGAATTGGTCAAGGAGGAACAAATCAACAAGTTGATAATGAACAACATCAACTCGGTCATGGGCTTCAGCAAATACAGCCAGATGCGTAAGGCCGCTGATGCTTTGTTGTCTGAAAAGAAAGCCGAGCGTATGGAGAATGAGAACCAACGCAAGGAATACGGAAGATTGGTGGCCGAGAAGCAGAAGTTAGAAGCGGAAGTTGAGAAATTGGACGATGACTACGCCAAAGCCCTCGACTATGCCAACGAGCATAAAGAGCAATACGACCAACTGAAAGAAGGCCGCAACGCCGATGACGTAACCCGCGACAAAATTAAGAAGATAGAGCAAGCCATACGAGCCACGCTGAAGGCAGAAGCTGAATACTTGCAGAATGTCGATACGATGGCCAAGGACATCGAGACCCAAGTGATCATCCCTAAGCTGGCAAGCATCATCAGTACCGAAGTTGAGGTCATCCTTCACGCCAAGGAGGAAGTGGCCAAAGCAAGAATCAACCTTTTGACCGACCAACAGATTGAGCTTTTCACGCACAATCTGGTCAAGGTCATCGAGGAGCGTTATATGCCGGGCACGCGTCTTGATGTTCCTTCATTGATTGAGGAAATGAAGTTGTGGCAGGAGAAGGAAAACACCGTCGAAGACAGGTTTGCTTTCTTCACGCAAGCCGAGGTGACGCTGTTGAAAGATACCGTTCGCACTGCCATGTCGAATCCCTTCATTCTTTTGGACGAACAAAGGGAAACGCTCAATCAAGACATCCACGACCTGCCCAAGCAGCACGACCTTATCAAGGACTACCAACGCAGCTTGAACGGCAACGACTACACCATCATACAGCTTTATGAGAACAATGCCAAGCGTATCGAGGAACTGAAAGAAGCCATTGGGACGAAGAAGGCTACCATCAAGGACTTGGAAGGAAAGATCAGCAAGTTTGATTACGAGATTCCCCAGATTCCCGACCCGCAATACGACTTGCTCTGCAAGTTGCCCGATTTCTTCAAGCAACTTTCGGCCAAACTGCTTCGTGCCAAGAAAGCCAGCATCGAACGCATGATGCGCGACCAGTTGAACCAAAACCTTGTCGTCTATGCCGGTGTCATTGGCCGAGTCGAACTCTCCACGGGCAACAGCGACGACATCTCGTTCAAGATGTACCACAAGGACGGCAACGAGATTTTCCTCAGCCAACTCAATGCCGGCGCCAAGCAAACGGTTATGCAGGTGCTGTTGAAAGTACTCTATAACCTCGGCGACTATGAGCCACCTGTGATGATTGACACAGTAATGGGTGTGCTCGACAAGGAAAGCCGTGAGGTCATCTTGGAGCACTACTTCCCCGATTTGGCGCATCAAACCATATTGCTTAGCACGGACACCGAAATCACCACCGAGCACGACTTCGACCGTCTGCAAGCGTATGTGGCCAAGACCTACACTCTGCACCGCGACAAACAAAATCAGTGTACCACCATCTCTGAAGACTATTTCGGACTACAAACCAAAGAAATCTAACAGCCATGAACAATATCGCACAATTGACATTTAAGGGTGTCACCGCAGTCCAGGACATGCACGAGCGCATTGCCGACGTGAAAGCCCTCATCGAACAACGTTTGAATCTCGATGAATATACCGAAAACGTCAGACCCGTTACTCTGAATCAAAGCAATGTGTTGCGTATTTGTCTGTTGGCCGGCCTCAGCGACAAGTCGAAACGTGTCATCGACGAAGCTACTACCAGCCTGACGCTGTCGCGAACGCCTTACGCGACCACGTTTTTCACCAAGTCGAACATTGGCGACTTGTTTGAAGCACTGTTGAAGTTGCGCTATCATGATGTGGATGCCGACTGGACGGCGCCCACTTTGGTGAGCCGTGTAATAGGCCGCGAAATCTTGCGTGGCCACGACATCCTATTGAAAGAAGGAGCCATCGATGAGTGGCTAACCTATATGCCGCTGCGTGGTGGACGCTCGCTCTCAGCCATCCCGGAACTCAATCTTCTCATTGGCCAATACGAGAACGGCATGGATGCCACACTCGACATCAATAGCCGCAACATCGCCAACACGCAAATCCTGATTGCAGGCACGACAGGTTCAGGAAAGTCAAATCTTATCTCTGTGCTTATCAACCAGATAAGAAGCGCGTCATCCGACACCAACTTCCCTGTTAACTTCCTTCTTTTCGACTACAAAGGCGAGTTCTCCGACCCCGCCAATGCCGATTGGCTGCAACGGTTTGACACCGACCGCTCGGCTATCCTTAATCCCATTGAGAGGCCGCTTCCGTTTACTCCGTTCAAGGATTTCAGCGACCGTCCCATCAACGAGGTCAACCTTTATGCCACTTCACTTTCCACGGCCTTGTGTGCCATTTCGCCCGCAACCATCAGCTCCAATATGGACAATAGGCTGAGCGAGGCCATCATCAACGCATACAAGAAGCAAAGCTTGAAACCTATCACCTTCAAGCAAGTCCTCGACGAATACAAGGCATTGTTGTCTGTCAAGAAACGTGATGAAGTGGATAGCGTGGTCTCCGTGTTGAGCCAACTGGTCAGGAACAACATCTTTGCCGAAGAAGACAAAATCGACCTGATGAAAAACTGCTACATCATCAATCTCGGCGGCTTCGAGAAAGATGGCATCATGGCGAAAGCCATCGTGTATTTCGTCATATCCAAGCTGAACGCGATTTACGAGAAGTTGCCGAAGCAGGCTGTCAACGAAGACCGTGTGGAGATCCGTCACTTCACCATTATCGACGAGGCCCACTACATGCTCAGCTTCGAGAACAAGCCTTTGCAAAACCTCATCGCTGTTGGCCGCAACAAAGGCATGAGCATCATCCTGGCTACCCAAAACATGGAAAGTTTCAAGAGCAAGCATTTCGACTTTTACGCCAACGCCCAATATCCGTTGATTATGCGTCAGCAGCAACAGAACGATGCAGTACTGAAAGACCTCTTCGGCGTTTCTGGTGGAGCGTTGCAAGAAATCAAGCAAGCCATCGCAGGGCTGGAGAAAGGCGAACTTATCACCAAAGACGCCGCCAACATGGCCTTGGGCATCGGCAAGCATTGGCAGAAGATTAAAGTCACACATCTAATATAAACGATATGGAAACTGATAAACTGAAAAAGGCATACGAAGCCGTCGAAATGCTGAAGGCGTTAGACCTTCCAATCAGCAAAGAACAGATTGATGCCATCAAGGAAATGGAGACTTGTTATCTCAAAGAAGATGTCATTCCGCTTATCGAACAGGAAATGGAACCATTGGTGGAAAAAATCATAAGCGACTTCCACATAGAAATCAAATACTCCTCAGAAGAAGGATTGTCTTTCTTCTATGTAGAGCAGCCAGAAGAGGAGTGTTCGCGAGCGAGGACGGGGAATCTATCTCATTCAGAGCTTGGGGCAGTCTATAGGAAAAAGAAATTCATTGTTCGGGTGACATTTCCTGACGGTTATTCCGTTTGCCATCAAGTGGTTGCAAATACAATGGTCGAAGTTATTAAGCGAATCGGCTTGGGTAAAGTGCTGAGAATAAATGACGAATGCTTTGCGGGAACATTAATCAAAAAAGCAGAGGAGTTTGAAAAAGGGTATAGCGTAAAGGATTTAGGTGACGGTTATATGTTGAATGTTCGAACCGACTCTGATACCAAGATAAAACAGCTTCAGACCATCAATAAGGCTTTGAATGTTGGTCTAAAAGTGGAGAAGGTTTGGTTGTAAATTATCGCTCAAACGAAAATAACAAGAAACATGGAATGTTATTGAATCTTTAATAACGCTAAAATTCGACATTATGGTTGTAACTCTTGCAATTGTATTATTTCTTATCGCATTTTGCCTTGAAGCCTTTTTTGGCAAAGGAGGCAATAACAGTAAAAGAATGAAGTTCTAATTTGTTCATTAACAAGGTTGTAGCTTTTTCCGTCACCCTCCTCCCACCAAGGAGTCCATTCCACGGCGAAGCGTTTGTCTTGTGGCTGTCGGTGCTACAAGCCTTCTCCAACCGCTGTTTATTTAAAAAACATCCTTCACATTCAGAAAAACACTACCTTTGCGGCCATGGACAACAAGCTTTCACCTCTCTATCATGCCGTTCAGGTAATCAAGACGGCCATCCTGCAAAGTCAGGAGCAAACAGCGAAAAAAATAAACGCCGATGTGTTGGCTCTATATTTCGCCATTGGCGGTTACATCTCCAAAGAATCCCGCTCACAACAATGGGGAAGCGGAGCCATCCTTGCCATCAGTGAGCAGCTCCAAAAGGAATTGCCTGGACTGAAAGGCTTTGGAGAAACCAGCATCAAAAACATGAGGATTTTCTATGAGCAATGGTGTGAGTACATAATTCGTCAGCCACTGGCTGGCGAATTACAACAAGCAGATTTGCGAGAGAATACAAATCGTCAGCCCACGGCTGACGAAATGAAAACGCTTGCTGTCACCCGTTTGGACTTCACGCCTGCAACCATTGACATCAACACAGCTCACGACTTCCTTTCTATCAGCTTCACGCATCACACGGAAATATTGAACAAGACCAAAACATTGGAAGAACGGCTGTTTTACATCCATCAAACTGCCGTTTACAAATGGGACAAGTACAAACTCCGCGAGCTACTAAAACAAGATCTCTTCCACCACCAATCGGAGATGCCTAACAATTTCCTGCTGACACTTCCCAAAAAGGTTCAGGCACTCAAGGCCATCGAGATGTTCAAGGACGAATACTTTATCGATTACATCAATATGGAGGAACTTGGGGCAAGAGACCATGCCGATGTCGACGAAAGAGTTTTTGAGCAGGCCATTGTTCAGAACGTCAAGAACTTCATCATGATGTTTGGCAAGGATTTCGCTTTTGTGGGCAACCAATACCATTTGGAGAAGTTCGACAAACATCATTTTATAGATTTGCTTTTCTTCAATCGCGAGTTGGCCTGTTTGGTGGCTGTGGAGTTGAAGTTGGGTGAGTTTAAGCCTATTTATTTAGGGCAACTCCAGACCTACCTTCAGTTGCTTGACGATGAAGTGCGCAAACCCAACGAAAACCCATCTATAGGCATCATCCTTTGCCAGGATGCCGACAAGTCATACGTCGAATACGTGATTCAGAGATACGACAGCCCAATGGGTGTAGCCACCTACAAGACTACCGCCGACATGCCAGAGAGACTCCGGAAGGCATTGCCCGATGTAGAGGACTTGAAAGGACTGTTGTCTGGCGAAAACCCATATTAGCATTCACTATCCAAGCCGCCGCTGTCACAGTTTTTGCATAGCTTTGGCTTTAACATTGCCTCCCCAATGCTGTTTTAATGATAAACCCACAATCAGATGCTTGATATGAAAATAATTGTCTAACTTTGCACCGCGTCCCTGAAGCCGGGCAGACCTCGGACACAATAGATGAAACCCTGCTGACAGCCTTCCTGACCAACCCCTCCAAACCATGAACGAAAACAACAATATGAACACTGCAATCTTGCCACATTTGGAACAAGTGGAACGGGAAAACGACGTCCGTGTCCTGCTCGCCGTGGAGTCGGGCAGCAGGGCTTGGGGCTTCCATTCCGCCGAAAGCGACTGGGACGTGCGCTTCGTGTATGTCCACCGGCTCGACTGGTACCTGAAAGTGAACGAAGGCCGCGACGTCATCGAACACATGTACGACGACGACGTTGACCTTGTGGGCTGGGAGCTGCGCAAGACCTTGCGCCTGTTCCAGAAGTCGAACCCCGCGCTGATGGAATGGCTCCATTCCCCGATTGTCTATCGCGCCGACGAGGGTTTCCTGTCGCGCCTGCGAGGGCTGGAGCCGGCCTATTTCAACCCCATCAAGACGATGTACCACTACGCGAGCATCTACATCAAGCACGACAAACGCTACCTGCAAAACGCCGCCTATCCGCTGAAACGGTTCCTTTATTACCTACGCGGCATCTTGGCGTGCCGTTGGGTGGAGGAAAGGCAGTCCATGCCGCCCGTCCCGTTCAGCGAATTGGTGGACGGCACCGTCGCCGACGCTTCCACCCGCCGGAAAATCGACGAATTGGTGGCCTTGAAAAGGCAAAGCAAGGAAAACGACCTCAAGGAAGTGGATCCCGAACTCGTGGAATACGCCCGCTACTGGGCCGACCATTACACGGAACGCATAGGCACCTTCCGCCCCGAACTCGAAAAGGCCTCGTCCGAAGCATTGGACGCGATTTTG
>CALFIT010000274.1 GCA_937877465.1 uncultured Bacteroidales bacterium
TGCCGTTGGTGATGTAACGGATGGCGGCCACCACCTGAAGTTGCGTCGTGCCTTCATAGATTGAGAAGATGCGGGCATCGCGGTAGAGGCGCTGGCACTTGTACTCCATGATGAAGCCCGAACCGCCGTGGATGCTGATGGCATCGTAGGCGTTCTGGTTGGCGTACTCCGAGTTCATGCCCTTGGCCAGAGGCGTGAAAGCATCGGCCAAGCGGCTGTATTTCTTGCATTCGGCGCGTTCTTCGGTCGTCAGCGGACGCTCGCGCTGGATGTCTTCAAGGCACTTGTAGATGTCAACGTAACGGGCCGTCTGATAAAGCAAGGAACGACCCGCGTCGATCTTGGCCTTCATGCGCGAGAGCATGTCATAGACTGCCGGAAACTCGATGATTTTCTTGTGGAACTGCTGACGCTCGCCAGCATACCTCAGGGCCTCGTTGTAGGCTTCCTGTCCCAAGCCCACCGACTGCGCGGCGATGCCGAGACGGGCACTGTTCATCAGAGCCATGACGTACTTGATGAGGCCGAGACGGGTCTCGCCGCAAAGCTCGGCCTTGGCGTTCTTATAGGTCAACTCGCAGGTGGGCGAGCCGTGGATGCCGAGCTTGTGCTCGATGTGGCGCACGTTGACTCCGCCCTGACGCTTGTCGTAGATGAACATCGACAGGCCGCGACCGTCCTTGGTGCCTTCCTCCGAGCGGGCCAGCACGAGGTGGATATCGGAGTCGCCGTTAGTGATGAAACGCTTCACGCCGTTGAGCAGCCAGCAGCCGTCCTTTTCGGAATAGGTGGCCTTCAGCATAACGCTCTGCAAGTCGCTGCCGGCATCAGGCTCGGTGAGGTCCATCGACATGGTCTCGCCGGCGCACACACGCGGGATGTATTTCTTGCGTTGCTCCTCGTTGCCGAACTCATACAAGGTGTCGATGCACGACTGCAACGACCAGATGTTCTGGAAGCCCGCATCGGCGGAGGCCACCATCTCGCTCAGCATGGAGAACACGGTGATGGGCAGGTTCAAGCCACCGTAGCGGCGCGGCATGGAAACACCCCAGAGGCCGCCTTTGGTGCAAGCATCAAGGTTCTCTTTGGTCTTGGAGGCATAAATCATGCGGCCGTTCTCAAGGTGCGGACCTTCGAGGTCGACATCCTCAGAGTTGGGCTCGATGATATTGGCGGTGATGTCGCCCGTGATGTCTAAAACACGGCGGTAGTTCTCCATCGCGTCCTCGTAATCGACGGGAGCGTCCGGATAGGTGTCCTTGTCCGCAAAATTGCGTTCCTTCAACTCGACAATGCGCTTCATCAGCGGGTGGTCGAGGTAGAATTGCAGGTTCGGGTTGTCGTTATAGTAGTTAGCCATTTTATTTCGAGTTTTGTTTGTAATACTTAATCAATTTCGGGACGACTTCTTCAACCGTTCCAACGATGACGTAATCCGCAATCTTATTAATAGGTGCGTCGGGGTCGCTGTTCACCGAGATGATGATTTTGCTGTCCTGCATACCGGCGATGTGCTGGATCTGTCCGCTGATGCCGCAGGCGATATACACCTTGGGGTGTACGGTGACGCCCGTCTGACCAATCTGGCGGTCGGTGTCACAAAAGCCCGCATCGACGGCGGCACGCGAGGCACCGACTTCGCCGTGGAGCACCTTGGCGAGTTCAAACAGCATGTCGAAGCCTTCCTTCGAGCCCATGCCGTAACCACCGGCCACCACGATGGGCGAGCCTTTCAGGTTGTGCTTGGCGGCCTCCACATGGTGGTCGAGGACCTTGACGACGTAAGCCTCCGGCGAGACATACTTCGACACTTCGGGATAGACGACTTCGCCTTTGGCCTTGCCTTCGTAAATGGCTTTCTGCATCACGCCCGAGCGGACGGTGGCCATCTGCGGACGGTGGTCGGGATTGACGATGGTCGCCACGATGTTGCCGCCGAAAGCGGGACGGATCTGATAGAGCAGGTTCTCGTAATGCTTCTTGGTCTTGATGTCGTCGTAGTCGCCGATCTCGAGTTGGGTGCAGTCGGCGGTGAGGCCGCTGGTCAGCGACGAGCTGACGCGCGGACCGAGGTCGCGACCGATGACGGTGGCCCCCATCAGGCAGATCTGCGGTTGTTCCTCCTTGAAGAGGTTAACGAGGATGTCGGTGTGCGGTGCCGAGGTGTAAGGGAACAAGCCCTCACCGTCGAAGACGAAGAGTTTGTCAACGCCATACGGCAGGATTTGTTCCTCCACCTTTCCTTTGATGTCCGTGCCGGCCACCACGGCGTGCAGCTCCACGCCCAATTGGTCGGCCAATTTGCGCCCTTTGGTGAGCAATTCTTGCGACACCTCCTGAACATGGGTGCCTTCAGTCTCGATATATACAAATACGTTGTTCATGTCCTTTCTCCTTATCCGATTATCTTCTCTTCTAACAATTCCTTAATTAAAGACTCAACATCGGCATCGGCGGCCGTGAGCGTCTTGCTCTCCTTGGCTTGGAATACGATGTTTTGCACCGATTTCACCTTGGTTGGGCTTCCCGAGAGGCCGCATTGCGAGGCGTCGCCATCCACATCGGCCACGCTCCACTGGTTCAATGTCAAATAAGGACGCGTCTTGCTTAATTCAGCATTCCGCATTCCGCATTCAGAATTAGCATCCACTTCCAATGGACACATGGCATACTTGTACTTCATCACCAACTTGGCGTTGCAGGGACGGCACGGGGCCGCGCTGCCGTTCACCGTGATGACGCAAGGCAGCGGCACTTCGACGGTCTCCACGCCTCCGTCGATATGGCGGCGGATGGTGGCGATGCCGTTCTCGATCTTGAGGATTTCCTCGGCGTAGGTCACTTGGTTGAGGCCGAGTTTTTGGGCCACTTGCGGACCCACTTGGGCGGTGTCGCCATCGATGGCCTGGCGACCTCCGATGACGATGTCCACGTCACCGATTTTCTTGATGGCGGTGGCGAGGGCATACGAGGTGGCGAGCGTGTCGGCGCCTGCAAAGAGGCGGTCGGTGAGCAGCCAGCCCGTGTCGGCCCCACGGAAGAGGCCTTGGCGGATGATTTCGCCGGCGCGGGGCGGGCCCATGGTGAGCACGCCGACGGTGCTGCCGGGGTTCTGTTCCTTCAGACGCAGCGCCTGTTCGAGGGCGTTCAGGTCGTCGGGGTTGAAGATGGCGGGCAGCGCGGCGCGGTTGACGGTGCCTTCGGGCGTCATGGCGTCCTTGCCCACATTTCTCGTATCGGGCACTTGCTTGGCAAGCACGACGATTTTCAATGCTTTAGTCATAAATCAAAATTCTCGTTTCCTAATTTGGCGGCAAAGGTACGGAATTTTTCCGTATGTGGCCCAATCATGCAAAAAAGGAGGCGACCACGAGAAAACGCGCCATATTTTACCACGAAGGCGGTTTTTGGGGTGTTCGTGGGTAATGTTTCAACCAGTGTGTCCGAAGTCTGCTGACTTCAGGGATACGGCGCAAAGTTAGGCAATTCGGTCTAATCCATCAAAAAACACGAAATATTTGCAATCAGAAAGCAAAACAAGACAAAATTTGTGTACTTTTGCATCGCGATTGTCAAAAACCAAGAAAATGGAAGAGCAGAAAAGCATACCTAAATGGATTGAGTCGATGGCGATGCGTGGGCATTTCTTTTTTACCAAAAACGATTTGTGCTCCGCCTTTCCCGATAAGTCACACAACGCCATCACAAGGGCCATCACACGACTGGTTGCCAAAAAAGCTGTCGTTTCTCCTTGGCACAACTACTATGTCATCGTCCCAACCGAATACAAACTCAAAGGCATCGTCCCTCCGGTGTTTTATCTTGACAATCTGATGCATTATTTGGGCTGTGAATACTATGTAGCCTTACTCAATGCCGCAGAAATGTACGGCTCGGCCCATCAAAGACCACAAAACTTTACGGTATTCATCGAAGGGAAGGCTTTCCATTCTGGTATTAAAGCCGGAACCGAAATCCTGCTTTTCAAACGTGAACATTTACCCATGGATTTCACCAGGAAATTCCAAACGCAAACAGGTTATGTGGATGTGTCTTCCCCAGAACTTACCGCTTTGGATTTGGTCGATTCGGAACAAGCCGTCGGAGGCCTTACAAGAGCGGCAACGGTCTTGGCCGAATTGGCTGAAGAAGTCCATTTCGCCTCCGTCTCACCCAAGTTGTTGGACTACTTCAACGCCCCGGTAATCCAACGTTTAGGCTACCTGTTGGAAGCCGTGCTCGATGAACAGGAAAAGTCTGACGATCTGTTTGCTTTAGCGCAATCCGCAAATCTTCGCTTCAGGAAAGTCGCTTTGAAAACCACAAAAGAGGTCTCAGATGACTGTGAGCTGAACAAACGATGGAAAATAATGGTAAACCAAGAAATTGAAATAGACGAGTTATAGGCATGCCATCACTTCCCATCCATCTGAAAGTGGAGATTAATTGCAAGGAGCATTTCAGCGTTCTGCCCATGGTGCGAAAGCCTTTTGAGGTAAAAAGCCTTTGGTACGAAGGCAGTGCCGAACTGTTGACCTATCAGTTGGATGAGTTGGTTGGCACAAAGCTACGCGCCTTATACCAACGACTTAAAGGCCGCGACCTCTATGATTTGTACAAAGCATTGACAATAGCCGATTTAAACATCGAAAACGTAATTCATTGTTACCGTGAATACATGGCCTTCGTCGTTGACCACAGCCCCACCTACAAGGAATACGTTTTGAACATGGAAGAGAAGATGAAAGACACGGACTTCCTTGGCGACACCAAAAACCTCCTCCGTTTAGGCGACACCTTCGACCCCTTCCAAGGCTACGAAATCGTCAAGTCAAATTTGATAGACCGCCTTCAAAGATAGTTTTTTCAATATCTTTTGAAAGGAAAAATTGGTAGTGTTTCAACCAGTATGTCCGAAGGCCGAGAATTGTAGGGCTGCCGTACCACGGCAGCCGCTGACAGAATAGAACGCAAACGCGCCATATTTTACCACGAAGGCACTTTTTGGGGTATTCGTGGTAAAATATAAGCGTTTTTAGAATTTCAATTGGTACAAATTTTCGATTCAATCGTAAATCTGTACGAAAAAAAACTACTATTTGCGTATTTTAGATTTGGCACCTATCCCATAGCAAGAGTCAGATGGCTTATATTTTACAGGCAACAAGACCGTTCCTGTAACCTTAAAAACCAGACCAAATCGTTTCCCCAATTCTTCATGTTCCAAATCGCCCCAAGCATACACATGCTCGACAGACTCTTCCATCTCACGTTTCGAGAGCGTATTACTTTCCAAAAAACAGCTAAAATCAATCTTACTTATGGTGAAAGTGTTGAACGAATGTCTTTTGTTTCCTATGGAATAGTAGTCCTTGTGCCAAAACCCAAAGCCCACCCCAAGTCCATAATAGAAATCACGAATCGTGGTTTTGCTGGCGTCCACATGATATTCGCAGTATACTGTTCCGTCGCCATAATAGCGTTCCCAATCCATACCACCACTCGTGGGCACATAAAGTTCCGGCCCTGCGAATACATATACCTTGGACAAACTGTTCCGCAGAAATGTTATGTCTTCAGGGAAATAGACATCCTTGTAGATTGAAACCGGCAGAAAAACTTCAACTCCTCTTAATTTGGCTGTGTAATCATAATAAGCAAAGTCTGATTCTGAATAATTCAGCAAAAACTCTGTCTTGAATGACTTTTTCGTTCCCCTTGACGCATACATGACATCCATACCCACCGAAATGTTTTGTGAGCATTCCCATTCAACGGCAACACCACCATCGACAGAAAACAGCAAACGGTTTTTATCTGTATTCAAGGCACTGTAAACCATATTGTCTTCAACAAAGCTACCTTTGATGCCAATATTGACAGGTATAGTATTGGGATATTTCATCAAGGCAGGTGCTTGCAACGGTTTCCTAAAAGAAGGTTGTCCGTATGTCATTGTCGCAGCTTCAACAATGGCAACCAACAACAATATAAACTTCGCGCTTCTCATTTCCGTGTTATTATTTTCAGTCAACTTTTCCTTTAATCATGCCAATTGTCATAATCAACAAATCCATCTGCATCCTCGAATACAAAAACTGAGTTCACGGGATAAACGTTTTCTTGAATGTCGGGTTCCAGATATTTGATTATTTTATAACCATATCTATAATCTTCTATGCCATTCTCCGTCATTCTTCCTGACATAATAACCATATGAACAGGTATTCCAGGTGTTTGCACTGTATCACAGAAATAAGCCGTGAAACTACCTTCTTCCTTATGACCTGTCAGATAGACAGGATAGATTGTACGATGGACATCCATTCCGTTCGTGTGAAAACAATGCAATTTGGCTATAGCAATGTATTGTTCTTCAAACTTGAAATACCGTGTTATCGGGGTCAACGTCCCTATTGGCGGGCCTGACATCCCATCTATTTTCACTTCAACATATTTATGGTTTGACCTGAATCCGCAATTCATGATGGGAGGAATATCTCCAAAAAACACATTATCCTCACCGTACAACTCCAGCAAGTCTTCAGGCCATTCGTTCAACAGCCTGATTTGCTGAGGATCGTTGACCAGAATAGTTTCGTCTGAGTCTTTTACGCACGATGTCAGGCAATTTAAGACCAACAGCCATAACAAAACGGCTGTCAAACATTTTACAAACTTCAAATATTTCATTTTCAATGTTTTAACGGCTTATTACACACTTTCTTGTAAAGGATTTCCCCTTGTAATTGACGACAAAATAATACACACCAATAGGGTAGTTTTTCATGTCAACATCTACATTTTGGGTAGAGGCCTCAATCTTCATCGTTTTCTCAATTATCGTGGCACCTGTAAAGTCATAGACCTTTAAATCGATTTTGCCATCCACATTTCTAAAACACAACTGCAATTCTCCTCCATTAGGGTTTGGGAATATGTCGAACACGGATTGCTCCCCATTTTCCTCAATTCCGAAATAGGAAGTATGGAACCAGAAACTATATTCCTCCGTCCCACACCTATTATAGACGAAAGCCTTGATTTCTATTGAGTCCAGACAATAGGCATACGAATACAATTCCGCCTTAAGACCGCCATCAGTAGGCTGCAAATCAAAGCCTTCACATTGGTTTCCTAACACCCAATGTACGCTGTCAACCCTACTATTAGGATTATCAAATTCGATTTCATATTCATACAAAGTATAGGCCTCCTCTGTTCCTGCAATAGGATAATGATTGCCGACTATTCGAAAATCAGGATAGTATTCCATGTCAAGGTCAAGCGTAACAAGGCTATCGCAGCCAAACTGATTCTGAAGGAGCTGCTGGTATTGTCCAGATGCATCGTATCTAATTCCATTCCAAAAATACTCATCACATCCCATATCCTCAAAATAATTGGTTACACCATTTTCGATGGTAAGGTTCATCGTGACAAGGCTATCGCAACCATGAATATTTGTAAAACTCTGGTAATAAGTTCCAGTTTCAGTGTAGGTAATTCCATTCCATTGATAATATTCACAGGATAAAGTGTCAAAAACTGTATTCGGCGGGACATTGACCGAATGATATGTGGTGTCTGTGCAAGCAAACCCATTCAACCCAGCCACCTGCATAATTGTATAATCTCCAGGTAAATCATAAGTATGACTGGGTGAAAGAGAGTAAGAAGTTTGTCCATCACCAAAATCCCAGAAAGCATTCTCGCACAATTCCCCTGTTCCATTAGGATTCACGCCATCATTTGAAATGGCACTTTGGTTGATGAAATGAAATAACTGTGGACAATTCGTATTTTGAACCGAGAATCCTGAGATTGGGTATCTATAATCTGGTGTAGTATTAAGATCAAAACCGCAATTTGGATTTCCAATAAATGAAACATGGCATTGTAATATACGATTACTTCCCGCAGGAACACTTATCGTTCTATTTGTTGAAATAGTTTGTGATGGACTATCTTGCCAATACCAATTGTAATTGAATCCATAAGGTGCGGAAAACGAATAGTTTGTAACATCACCACAATCTTCAACTTTAATCAGCTTGTTACCACAAGAAAGCAGAAAATAGGCATAGCCAAAATGTCCGCGTTCCTCACAGTCAAAAGTCGTCAAACGCACCCGAATGGTCTCGCCATGATAATCTGAAATGTCAACACCAACATTGGTCCAGTCTTTCCAAAGGACTCCTCCATTTGAATGCCACCCCAAAGAAACGCTTGAAATAAAGTCAGCCGACAAACAGTCTGGATCAATCTGGTGATCGTTGACATCTAAAATGTCAAATTTAAATCTTGGTTGATGCGATGGAGTATGGCCAGGGTTTTCCATTACTGCGGCATATTTAAGAATTAATAAGTCAAAATTATTCGTATCGACGACAATATCACACGAAATACTTTCGGCTTGTGCCCCAACTTGTTCATTACCAAGCTTAATTGAATAACTTTCGCCTGATGGTATCATGTTAAGCCCTCCATTGGTTCTTGGGTCTATTCCCTGTTGAGTAATCACTGTATGGCGCCCATTCACAACGCCATTGGATTGATATGGATTATAAAAGTTGCCATAAGTACAATGGATATAGGAAGCACTAAGGTTAGACAAGTCTATGCAATCCGACCTTTGTGCAGACAAATTAATCGGGTTGAATAATCCAACCGCCGACATAATCAAACCCATTATTACATGCCTGCTCCTCTTACATTTTCTGAAGCCATTACAAGAAATCTGATGATTTACCATATTTGAATCTCCTTTCATTATCTTTTTGAACAACAAAACAGCGTGGAATCTATTCCTTGCTTGACATCCGGGTTACCACGCCCAATCCTCTAAC
>CALFIT010000275.1 GCA_937877465.1 uncultured Bacteroidales bacterium
TCGGTCTCGGCAATGATTTCGACGATGGCCGCATGAAGCTGGTTTTCATCACGTTGCGGTGCCGTGCAGCCTTCCATATAGCTCACATACGCGCCTTCGTCGGCCACAATCAAGGTGCGCTCAAACTGGCCCGTGTTGGCCGCGTTGATGCGGAAATAGGTGGACAGCTCCAACGGGCAGCGCACGCCCTTCGGGATGTAGCAGAACGAGCCGTCGCTGAAAACCGCCGAGTTGAGCGCGGCAAAGAAGTTGTCGGTGTAGGGCACCACCGAGCCAAGGTATTTCCTCACCAAGTCGGGGTGTTGCCTGACCGCCTCGCTGAACGACATGAAGATGACACCATGCTTCGAGAGCGTCTCTTGGAAGGTCGTCTTCACCGAGGTTGAGTCCATCACTGCATCGACGGCCACGCCCGAGAGCTTCTTCTGTTCGTCCAATGAGATGCCGAGTTTGTCGAAAGTGGCCAACAGTTCGGGGTCCACCTCGTCAAGGCTCTGTTTCTCCTGCCGTTTGCGCGGCGCGGCGTAGTAGATGATGTCCTGATAGTTGATTTCGGGGATGTCGAGATGCGCCCAGTCGGGTTGCTTCAGCGTCAGCCAATGGCGGAAGGCCTTCAGGCGGAACTCAAGCAGCCAATCGGGTTCCTCTTTCTTCTTGGAAATGAGGCGAATGATGTCCTCGTTGATGCCTTTTGGCGCGAAATCGGTCTCAATGTCGGTCACGAAGCCATATTCATACTCCTTGCTTGTGACCTCGCTGATGATATTTTCGTTCGGATGTTGATCCATGATTCTGCGGTTTTGACTTCGGGACTTCGAGACTTCGGGACTTCGAGACGTTTTGTCGTCCCGTAGTCTCGCGTCACGCAGTCTCACGTCTTATTAAGAATGATTTCAAATTAGGCTGCAAAGATAAGGTTTTATTATTATGCGACGTGTCCCATTTGGTACAAAATTGCGTTTTTTTCTTGGGCATTCCAATTTTTGCGTTAGTTTTGCAGTCAAATACGGCTTCAATGCGCAAAGGCAATCCACATAAAGGTTTCTGGTTCCATTTCGGCAGGGTGATGGCCTGCATAGGTATCTTGCTGTTACTGACCGTTTTGGTCGTCTACCTCTCCGTACCCACCTACAGCTTCAAGGAGCCGCGACCTTTCGAGGGCGAATACCTCTACAACCCGTATCAGGACATGAACCCCGACCTGTGGAAAAAGTACCATTTCCATTGCCACTCGCGCAAATATCTCGGCCTCACCAATGGACGGAAAAGCACAGAAACTGCCATCGACAGCGTTTACCGCATTTTGGGCTATGACCATTACGGCATCTCCGATTACATGGGCATCAACAAGCATAACGCTGATAAAGAGGACTATATCCCCGCCTACGAGCACGGCTATGGCCTCATCCGCAAGACGCACCAAATCTGCATTGGGGCCGAGTCGGTGTATCGCATCGACTTTCCTTTCATGCAGAACCTCAACATGAAACAGCACATGATCAACAAGTTAGGGGAACGGAGCCGCTTCGTGATGCCCGCCCATGCCTCGTTCACGAAAGGCTACAAGGTGAGCGACATGAAATACTTGAGCAACTACCGCTTGATTGAGGTCGTCAACCCTTACGGCAACGCCTTCGAGCACTGGGATGCGGCGCTCTCCAACGGTCACCGGCTGTATGCCCTCGGCGACGACGACACACACGACATCACCAACGTCCATGAGGTGTGCCACAACCTGACGATGGTCAACACGCCCGACCTCAAGGCCGAGAATGCCTATGACGCTTTGGAGCGTGGCCTGTGCTATGCCGTCGAGTTCGACAACTTTTTCCATTTCCCCATGACGCTTGAAGAAAAAGCCGAACAAGCCCACAAGCTGCCGCATCTCACTATGGCCCAATTGGTTGGTGACACGCTTTTCATCAGCACCTCAGCCGAGACGATGCAGGAAGTGAAGTTCATCGGGCAGGACGGTAAGGTGCTGAAGACCGAGGAGAACGTGGCGACGGCGTTCTACGTCATCCAGCCCGACGACCCGTATGTGCGCACCGAAATCAACGTGAACGGCTTGCAGCATTTCTACCTCAACCCCGTCACGCGACACGCCACTTCGTTTGTCGTCGACCGTCGCTTGGACGAAATCAACTGGGCGCAAACCGCCCTCTATTGGGTGGTCTATGCCGTGGCTTTCGTGGCCTTCGGCTGGTATCTGATCAGAAAGGCGAAAGAAAGGAAAGCAAGTCAAAATGAAGATTAAAGAGCAGAATATCAACAAGATAATGATTTGGCTTTTGGCCGTCAGTGCCATCGTCAGAGGCGTGTTGGCGGCTTGGATGGAGTTGGGCAACGACGAGGTGTATTACTGGACCTACGCGCTCTATCCCGACTGGAGCCATTTCGACCATCCGCCGATGGTGGGCTGGGTGATTCAGCTTTTCAGCCTTAACCTGTTGCTCGACAGCGAGTTCTTCATCCGATTGGCCTCGGTCGTCTTCATGACCGCCGACACCTATATTATATATCGCATTGGCAAAGACATTAAGGATGCGCGAACTGGACTTTACGCCGCCCTGCTTTACACGGCTTCCATCTATGCCTTCGTCATCACGGGCGTTTTCATCATGCCCGACACGCCGCTGATGTTGTTTTGGCTCTTGGCCTTCTGGATGGCTATTCAGTTCCTGATCCAGCCGAAAAGCCGATACTTGTTTCTTTTCGGCCTCTTCGCAGGTTTGGCCATGCTCTCCAAATACTCAGGTATCTTCCTTTGGTTTGGCATGGCACTTTACATCCTGATATTCAACAGGAAACAACTGAAAAATCCATACCTTTACCTTGCGTTGCTGCTTTCGGCTTTATGTTGCCTCCCCATCCTTTATTGGAACTTGAAATACGATTTCGTCAGCCTGAGTTTTCACGGCAACCGCGTGGGAGGGGGCACTTTCAGTCTCGGCACTTTCGGCACGGAAATCGGAGGCGAGTTGCTCTATAACAACCCCGTGGTTTTCGTCTTGGCGATCATTGCGGTGATGGCTGCCTTCAAGAAAAAGTTGGGCATCGAAAAAAACATGCAACGCCTTATCCTTTGCATCGCCCTGCCGATGATTGCGGTGTTTTGGGTATTCTCGTTCACCCGCCCAATCTTGCCGCATTGGAACGCGCCGGCCTATGTTTTGCTTATCATTTTGGTTGCCTGCTATTTGCGTGACAAAAACCCCGATTCCGAAGCCTTGCCCAAGTCCATCACGGCTGCCTTGTGCGTTTTGGCTTTGACCTTGGTCGTAGGCGTGACCGAAATCAAGACGGGCTTCATCCCTTTGGACAAACACACTGAGCCAGAGGCACTTGGACGCGAGGATTTCACGGTCGACATGTACGGCTGGCGACAACTCGGAGAAAAGTTCGCCGACTTCCGCGAGCAGAAGATTGCCGAGGGCGTGATGAACGAAGAAGACGGCATCGTGGCCAACGAATGGTTCCCCTTGGCCAACCTCGACTATTACGTCGCCCGCCCGCTGAATATGCGCGTGATGGGTTTGGGCTGGCCCGAACAATTGCATAAATACCTATGGATCAACGATGAACGCGGCGGCTTCCATGTTGGCGAAAACTACTGGTTCCTCACCGACAGCCGCTATCTGAAAGACCCCGACGAGCTATACCGATGGTATTTCCAGAAGATTGAGTTGGTCGGCGTGATCGAAATCGAGCGTTGCGGCAAGCCCGCCAAGAACTTCTTCGTCTACACCTGCAAAGGGCTGCGACAAATGCCTCCGACCTTGGCCGACGTCAAGCGTGGCATCCTATGACTACATTTATTCCGCCTGAAACAGCGTGATGATGTTCAGAATCACCTCCGAGGCTTTCATCATGCTTTCGAGCGGCACATATTCCAACTTGCCGTGGAAGTTGTGCCCGCCGGCGAAGATGTTGGGGCAAGGCAGGCCCATGAACGAGAGGTTGGCACCGTCGGTGCCGCCACGGATGGGTTGCACTTTCGGCTTCACGTTGGCCATCTCCATCGCCTTCAGAGCCTTCTCGACGATGAAGAAATGCGGCTCCACCTCTTGGCGCATGTTGTAGTATTGGTGCTTCAACTCTAACTCCACCACGTCGCCGTATTTCTTGTTCAAGAACTCGGTCACCGCTGTGATTAAGGCTTTCTTTTCCTCGAACTTGGCGCGGTCGTGGTCGCGGATGATGTACGACATCGTGGTCTCCTCCACCGTGCCGTTGATGTCGGTCAGGTGGAAGAAGCCTTCGTAGCCCTGCGTGTAGCGTGGGACCTGCTCCACAGGCAGCATCGCGTTGAGTTCCATGGCGATAAGCATCGAGTTCACCATCTTGTCCTTTCCATAGCCGGGATGGATGTTGCTGCCTTGGATGTGGATCTTGGCGGCGGCGGCATTGAAGTTCTCGTACTCCAACTCGCCGATTTCGCCGCCGTCCATCGTATAGGCGTATTTGGCGCCGAACTTCTTCACATCGAACTTCACCACGCCACGCCCGATTTCCTCGTCGGGCGTGAAGCCAATCTTGATTTCGCCGTGCTTGAAGTCGGGGTGCTCCATCATGTATTGTGCGGCAAACATGATTTCGGCCACGCCCGCCTTGTCGTCGGCGCCGAGCAGCGTCGTGCCGTCGGTGGTAATCATCGTCTGGCCCTTGTATTGCTGCATTTCCGGAAATTCCGAAACACGCAAGACGATGTTCTTCTCCTTGTTTAAGACGATATCGCCTCCATCGTAGTTCGCGATGATTTGCGGCTTGATGTCCTTGCCCGAAGCGTCGGGCGAGGTGTCGACATGGGCGATGAAGCCGATGGCGGGGACCTCGTGGCCCACATTGGACGGGATGGTGGCCATTACATAGCCGTATTCGTCGAGGGTGGCCTCGATGCCCATGGCTTGCAGCTCGTCGCGAAGCATCTTCAACAGGTTGAGTTGTTTGGCGGTGCTGGGCTGCGACTCGGAGTTTTCGTCGGAGGTGGTTTCCACGGCGACGTATCTCAAGAATTTGTCTAAGATCTTTTCCATGTTTTTCAGAATTAATTTGGCACAAAAATAGGAAATAATTCAATACGATAAAAAAACCGCAGCCGGATTGCTCCAAGCTGCGGCACCATGAAAAACACTCTGTATTCCTTATCGCTTTTCGGCGTGTTTCTTCGCTCTGTGGCGGTCTTTGGCCCATAGGCCGTACACCTCGCTCACGTTGCCCGCCGTAGTGAAAGCGTTGATTTCGTTCTTATTGAGAAATTCCATCAGGGCCGAGAACTCGTCTTTGGTCAGCAAGGCCTCCAATTCGATGGACTTCTCGTTGGTGTAGCCACCAATCACCTCATACAAGGTGCAGCCACGGTCGAGGTCGTCGATGATGAAGCGGCGGATGCGGTCGTAGTCCTTCGACACGATGCACACACGCTTGCGGTTGTTGATGCTCGCCGTGAAATAGTCGACGATGATGCCGTTGATCCAAGTGCCGATGAGTCCGATGACGACCATCTGGAACGGGTTGATGGCGAAAGCGGTGAGGCAGATGATGCCGCCCGCCACGGTCACCGACTTGCCGATGTCGAAATGCAGGTACTTGTTGACGATTTTGGCCAAGATGTCGAGGCCGCCCGTCGAGGCGTTGATGGAAAACATCAGCGTTTGTGCCGCGCTGAGAATCAGCACACAACACAGCAGGTCGAACCACGGGTTGCCCATCACCGAGAAGGCCTGGTCGGAGGCGACGCCCATATTGGCCAAGTATTCGTTGGGCGTGGCCAAGTTCTGCCAAGGATAGATCCATTCGCACACCTTGGTCATGGGACCAAGAATCAAGGCGCAATACACCGTTTTCAGCCCAAACTCCTTGCCTATCAGCAAGTAAGCCAAAATCAGCAAGATGGCGTTGATGAGCGTAATCATCATCGAAAGGCTGATGTTGACGCCCATGCCCTGGAAGATGTTGGTCAGCACGATGGAGAGACCCGAAATGGAGCCTACAATCAGCTTGCTTGGGACGAGGAAATAATAGACGCAGACGCCTGTCATGAACATGCCCAAGGTCATAATCAGCAGCTCGACCCAGAACTTTTTGCTCGCCAAAGCATGGCCAATTTCGTTCATTATGTCGTTGAATTTACTCATAATTTATTGATTTATAACTTATTGACAAGATTTCTCTATTCTATTTTTTGCGGCTGCAAAGGTCGGAATTCTTTTTGAGATAAGGAAAGGTTTTCGGGAAATAATTATCTTTGCGTCAAATTTCATCCCATGACCCTCTTAGACTGGCTCCCGATAACGAAAAAAGAGACCGACCTGCGCGGTTGGGACGAGGTGGACATTGTCTTTATCACGGGCGATGCCTACGTCGACCATCCCGCTTTCGGGGCTGCCGTCATCGGGAGGGTGCTGGAACACAACGGTTTCCGCGTGGCCCTCATCCCGCAACCCAACTGGCGCGACGACCTGCGCGACTTCAAGAAATTCGGCAGGCCGAGGCTGTTTTTCGGCGTTTCGGCGGGTTGCATGGACTCGATGGTGAACCACTACACCGCCAACCGTCGCCTGCGCAGCAACGACGCCTACACCCCCGGCGGCGAGGCCGGCTTCCGTCCCGACCGCGCCACAGTGGTTTACAGCAACATCCTCAGGCAACTCTACCCCGACACACCTATTATAATAGGCGGCATCGAGGCCTCGTTGCGCCGCGTGACCCACTACGACTATTGGGACGACTGCTTGAAACCTACCATCTTGGTGGATTCCAAAGCGGATTTAGGCGTTTACGGCATGGGCGAACTCACCATCGTGGAAATCGCCAAGGCCATCCAAAGCGGAAAGAAAGTCAGCGAGCTGACCGACATCCCGCAGACCTTCTTCCTGCAAGACAAAACAGGAAAACTGCCCGATTTCGACGGCGAGACCATCGAACTCGTTTCGCACGAAGTATGCTTGAAAGACAAGAAGAAATACGCCTCCAACTTCCGCCACATCGAGGAAGAATCGAACAAGAAACACGCTGCGAGGCTCATCCAAGACGTTGGAAGCCAAAGGTTAATCATCAACCCGCCCTTGCCGACCTTCACCACAGAGCAAATCGATGCCTCGTTTGACTTGCCCTACACCCGCCTGCCGCACCCGAAATACGCCAAGCGCGGTGTCATTCCGGCCTACGAGATGATACGCCACTCCGTCAACCTGCATCGAGGCTGCTTCGGCGGCTGCGCGTTCTGCACCATCTCGGCGCACCAAGGCAAGTTTGTGGCCTCGCGGAGCAAGGAAAGCATCATGCGCGAAGTGGAAAAAGTCGTTGAGATGGAAGACTTCAAGGGCTACATCAGCGACCTCGGCGGGCCGTCGGCCAACATGTACCGCATGAAAGGCAAGGACGAGCGGCTTTGCGAAAAATGCGCCCGACCGACTTGCCTGCAACCCACCGTGTGCAAGAACCTCGACACCGACCACCATCCGCTCATCGACATCTATAAAGAGGTGGATGCGCACCCGAAGGTGAAGAAAGCCACCATCGGATCAGGCATCCGCTACGACCTGTTTTTACACGACTGCACGCCCGAGGAAAACAAGGCGATGGGCTACGACGAATATTTCCGCCAATTGGTCACGCGGCACGTCAGCGGGCGACTGAAAGTGGCCCCCGAGCACACTAACGACGCCGTGCTAAAACTCATGCGCAAGCCCAAATTCGACATGTTCGTCAAGCTGAAGAAGAAATTCGACCAAATCAACGAGAAGGAGCACCTGAACCAGCAACTGATACCTTATTTCATCTCCAGCCATCCCGATTGTTACCTTGAGGACATGGCGGAATTGGCCGTGAAAACCAAGGAATTGGGTTACCGTTTGGAGCAGGTGCAGGACTTCACACCCACACCCATGACTTTGGCTACTGAAATCTATTATTCCGGCTACGACCCCTACACCTTGGAGCCCGTCTTTTGCGCCAAGACCAAAGAGGAAAAGCTCGCCCAACAACGCTTTTTCTTCTGGTACAAACCCGAAAACCGCGAGTGGGTGAAGAGCGCCTTGAGAAGAATTGGGCATCCTGAGTGGATTAAAAAGCTTTTCAAATAAAAATTTCACTATTTTTGCGCCAAATTTCAAAACCTTACAATAATGAAGAAACATCTTATCGGAGCCATCATGCTCATCGCTGCCCTCGCCTTCACGGGCTGCAGCAACAACGAAAAAAAGGAAAAGAAAGAAAAGGCCGACAAAGCCAAGGTTGAAATGGACGACGCGATGCCAGAGAAACCCGAACTTCCCAACCGTCTGCTCATCATCGTCGACCCGCAAGTCGACTTCACCACGGGCAGCTTGGCCACGGCCAACGGCCCTGCCGCCATGGATTACTTAGCCAACGCACTGAAAGAAGGCGCTTGGCAGAACTACGGCTGGATCGTGGTCACCCAGGACTTCCACCCGGCCAATCACTGCTCGTTTGTGGAGCAAGGCGGCGACTTCCCGCCTCACTGCGTGCAAGGCACTGAAGGCATGGAGGTCTATCCCGCCCTGCAACAGGTGTTGAGCGACATCCTGCCCGACATCCCCAACATCCACTATATGCAAAAGGGCGACCTGCCTGAGAAGGAAGAGTTCAGCATCTTCCAGAACGAACAATGCGGCGCGAAACTCACCAACACCATCAACGAAATCGGCTTCGAAGGCATCGACATCTGCGGCATCGCCACCGACTATTGCGTCTATGAAACCACCAAAGACCTGATGGCTTTCTATCCCGCCAAGCAAATCCGCATCGTCACCAACTGCCTCGCCGCCGTCGACGAGAGCGACACCAAACTTGCCGACCTGATGAAGGATAACGGCATTCAAGGGATTGATTTTTAATCAGTTGACAGTTGATAGTTGACAGTTATCAGTTAAGTATTGATGACAAAATTCAAATCATTCCTGCAACGCAAGGGCGTCGACATGAGCTGGAAGGCCTACTTTGTCGACGCTCTTGGCGCTATGGCGTTGGGCTTGTTCGCCTCGTTGCTCATCGGCACCATCTTCCAGACCATCGGCGACAAGACGGGCATCGAGGCGTTCTTGGTCATCGCGAAATACGCCAAGGCCGCCACGGGAGCCGCCATCGCTGTGGCCATCGCCTACAAGCTCGGCTGCGAGGGCTTGGTGCTGTTCAGTGCCATCGCCGTGGGCATCGCCGGCAACGAACTCGGCGGTCCGATGGGTGCCTACGTCGCCGTCATCGTGGCCGTTGAGTTGGGCAAGATGGTGTATAAGGAGACCCAAGTCGACATCTTGGTCACGCCCGCCGTGGTCATCATCAGCGGCGTGTTGGTGGCCTACGCCGTGGGCGCACCCATCCAAAAGGTGATGAACGCCCTTGGCACCTTCATCGAAAACGCCACGCAGATGCAGCCTTTCCTTATGGGCATCGTCGTTTCGGTGGTCATCGGCATGGTGCTCACCCTGCCCATCAGCTCGGCGGCCATCTGCCTTGCCATCGGTTTGGGCGGCTTGGCAGGCGGAGCGGCCACAGCGGGTTGCTGCGCCCAGATGATCGGCTTCGCCGTGCTGAGTTTCAAGGAAAACCGTTGGGGAGGCTTAGTGGCGCAAGGCCTCGGCACCTCGATGCTGCAAATGGGCAACATCGTGAAGAATCCCAAAATCTGGATTCCTGTTTTGCTCACCTCAGCCATCACCGGACCTATTTCGACCTGCGTTTTCCATTTGGAGAACATCCCCATCGGCTCTGGCATGGGCACCTGCGGACTCGTCGGACCCATCGGCATCTACACGGCCATGCCCGACGGAGGCTTGAACATGTGGATCGGCATGTTGTTGGTTTGCTTTGTGTTGCCCGCCGTTCTGTCCTGGCTCTTCGGCCTGATACTCCGTAAGATAGGCTGGATTCGCGAAGGCGACCTCAAAATCGACTGCTGATGCCGAAAAACCCTGCCAAACCGCTTACGCCCGACCAAGTGTTGGACAAGATGGCCAAATACTGCGCCTATCAGGAACGTTGCGTGAAAGACGTTAGGGAGAAACTGAAAACCTTCGACATCGCACAAG
>CALFIT010000276.1 GCA_937877465.1 uncultured Bacteroidales bacterium
CCCGCCGCGACGCCAACGCAAGCCGCCGCTCCGAAACCTGCCACCGCTGCCGGTGGCGCAGGCTACAAGATGGCCGCTCCGCTTCCCGGAACCATCATGCAGATCTTCGTCAAGCAAGGCGATGCCGTCAAGAAGGGCGACAAGCTGCTCATGTACGAAGCCATGAAGATGGAAAACAACCTGCTGGCTGAGGCCGACGGTACCATCACCGCCATCAACTGCCGTCAGGGCGACAATGTGCTTCAAGGTGATACTTTAATCGTAATCGGATAAGACCATGCTAAGCAAGAAAAGTATCTACAGAAAGCCTGCGGTCATCCTCGGCTCGTTGGTGCTCCTGATGCTGCTGAACCTCGTGGTCGTCAACAACCCGATGTTCGCCACCAAGGTCGCCGACTTGGGGAAGACCGAGCAAGTGAGCGACATGACCGCTCAGGAAAGCAACGCCCAGTTGGCCGAAATCGGTGACGCCCTCGTCGCCGAAGCGCAACACACCGCTGAGCTTGACCAACAGATGCAGAGCCTCGACCGCCGCGTGACCGCCCTCGAAAGCAAGAACGCCAAGGTGCAGGCCACCAACAAGACCGAAGTCAAGGAGATGTCGACCAAAGAACGCCTGCGCGAAGGCTTGGGCAACTTCTGGCTGCTCACGGGTTTCCGCAACTGCAAGGTCGGCAACCTCATTATGATTTTGGTGGGCATCCTCTTCATCTTCCTTGCCGTCCGCTTCGAGTTTGAGCCTATGCTGCTCATCCCAATCGGCACGGGTATCATCTGCGGCAACATCCCATTCTTCCAAGGCACGGGCATCAACCTCAACGATGCCTACGAGTTTGCGCAAGCGGCCATCGCCTCGGGCGCGTACCATTTCGACTTGGAGACCGCCAAGGCCATGCTCCTCACCATCTTCGACGGCAACACCGACAAGAACATGGTGCTGAGCGAAGCCATCAAGCAGGTCGACCACCTGAAGCTGACCGAATTTGGCTTGGCCGCCGGCGAAATCGAGAACGTGAAAGCCTTCTTGAACGAGGTGTTCCAAAGCGGCGAGCTGAACCTCCAGACGGGCCTTTACCAAAAGGGCAGCGTCTTGAACTACCTCTATTTCGGCGTGACGTCGGGCATTTACCCGCCCTTGATTTTCTTGGGCATCGGCGCCATGACCGACTTCTCGTCGCTCATCGCCAACCCGAAGCTGATGATCCTCGGTGCCGCCGCCCAGCTCGGCGTGTTCCTGACCTTCATCGGGGCCTTGTATCTCGGCTTCAACCTGCGTGAGGCCGGTGCCATCGGCATCATCGGCGGCGCCGACGGTCCCACCGCCATCTTCCTCTCGTCGCGTTTGGCCAACGGCACAGGCGGCACGCGCAACCTCATCGGCCCCATCGCCATCGCAGCCTATTCCTACATGGCCTTGGTGCCCGTGATCCAGCCGCCCATCATCCGCCTGCTGACCACCAAGGAAGAACGCCTCATCAAGATGAAAGCCCCGCGCATGGTGAACAAGACCGAGAAGATCATGTTCCCCGTCGTCGGACTCATCCTGACCACCTTCATCAGCCCCACGGCCCTGCCGCTGTTGGGTATGCTGTTCTTCGGCAACATCATCAAGGAGTCGGGCGTGGTGAAGCGTTTGCAGAACACGGCTTCCAACCCGTTGATCGACATCGTGACCATGATTCTGGGCCTCACGGTGGGTGCCTCCACGCAGGCCTCCGTGTTCCTGACCATGAGCTCCATCAAGATTTTCGTCCTTGGTGCCGCTTCGTTTGCCGTGGCTACGGCTGGCGGCTTGCTCGGCGCCAAGTTCATGAACCTCTTTCTGAAGGAGAAGATCAACCCGATGATTGGTGCCGCCGGCGTTTCGGCAGTGCCCGACAGCGCGCGCGTCGTCGAAGTGGAAGGCCAGAAGTACGACCCGTCGAACCACCTGCTCATGCACGCCATGGCTCCTAACGTCTCCGGCGTTATCGGCTCGGCAGTGGCAGCTGGTGTGATGATGTCGTTCCTGATGATGTAATTTCTTTATCATTCAATAGGAGCCTCCGCAAAGGAGGCTCCTAATAATACAACTTCATTAAATCAAAACATAGGGTTAGGCGGTTAGACCGCACTATTTAATTAATTGATTTCAATCTAATTGGTTTATTCTTTACCATTCTACGCATAAGCACATCGAAGATTGTGTCCTTATTGTTGCGTCGGTTGAAACGGAAGTGGTACTCGTCAAGGTATCCTTGTAGCCGTTCTTTTGTACAGTGATGGTGTATGCCGCGAAGCCATCCTTTGATGTTCATTATGTGCAAATGCAGTTGAGGAAAATTCTTTCCGTTATTCGACGGGCGGTGTTCGATTAGTGGATATTCATCCTTGAGGGGTTTGTATCCGTTCCATTCATCTGTTATCACATGTGCGGAAGCGCTTATCCTTCTTCGGAAGAAGCCTCTAAGTGTCTTCGCAGATGCGTTTTCTATGACTTCTGCATACGCCCTGCCAACACCTCCCGGAACTATCTCCAAAGCCACAATGACAAGTCTCTTCTTCTTCGCGCCCCTTCCATGAACCCCTTCCTCCTCTCCTCCGACGTAGAACTCGTCCACATGCACCTCGCCCTCAAGAGGATACTTCCCCGAACTCCTCATGGCCTGTTGGACTTTCCACTTGAACTCCCAGCAGGTCTTTTGTCTCACCTCATATTCTTCCGCCAGCTCCTCTGACGACATCCCCTTCTTCTTCGTGCTTACCTTGAAGCATATGTGAAATGCCACCAACAGGGAGAACCTTATCTTGTCGAACATAGTTCCCGCAGTCGGACTATCGTCGTGTTTGCATTTTGTGCAACGACGAGAATACGGCAAATGCCCCTTACAATAGTTAGTATGTCCACATCTGGGGCATACAAAATCCATTCCTTCCCACTTTATCTCTGAAAGGTATTTGTAGCAGTCCTCATCAGTACGAAATGTATTATAGAACTTTATCGAGTTCACTCCTTTAAATTGTTGCCTTGCTTCCATGCTGCAAAGGTAGCAAGAATTTTTAAATTGGTGCGGCCTAACCGCCTAACCCTATCAAAACACAATGAAAAAATCCATCCTTATTGCTGCCGTTTTGCTGTTGGCAGTGGGAAGCGCAAAGGCGCAATGGTTCGACTTCTCGAACAACCTACGTGCCTCCATTGGTTTCAACCTCGGTGTGGTGGGCTATGACCTTACCTCGCATGGAGATGACAAAAACGTCACTGGTTTCGACAAGAACATTGCCGGTTTCGGCACGGGCGTCAACCTGTCGTTCATGGGCCTTTATCTCGATTTCATCTATCAAAGCCCCGAACACCGTTGGGACAGGAAGGTGACCCAAGCCGAATATGACGACCACACGGCACTGGCCATCAATGTGGGCTATCAGGTTCCTGTGTTGTCGTGGCTGTTTGTGACCCCCGTAGTCGGCTACAGCAACGAGACCTGGGGCAAGACCCTCGGCAATTCCATCGGCGTGGATTCGGAAAGCCACAGCATCTACCATGATTACAAGCGCACTGACATCAAGAACCATTTCAACTATGGTCTCGGCTTGATGTTCCGTCCTGTCGACTTCATCGAAATCGGCGCGATGGCCACCAGCCACGCCATCTACGGCACCATCAGCTATTCGGCCAGCGCCAAGAAATGACATAGATTAAACCTTTAATAAAACAATTACTAACCATTAAAATTTAAACATCATGAAGAAATTCAGACTTGTATTGATTTGCGCGTGCGCATGCCTGCTTATGACGAGCTGCCACACCTACACGCACAGCATGAAGACCCCCAACAGCTATGTTGAGTATCATGCAGAAGACTTCAACCTCTCCGACCAAGTGACTGGCGAAGCCACTGTCGTCCGCGTGCTCGGCATCGACTGGAAACACCTCTTTGGCACCAAGGAAATCGGTGAGACCACCAGCGTTGGCACCATGGTTCCTTACATCGGATTGACGATTCCTACAGGCGCCAACTATGCCCTCTACAACCTGATGCAGAAGAACCCCGGCTACGACGTGGTGGTTTATCCTCAAGTGGAAACCTATCGTCACGCCCCTGTTCTTGGCACCGACCTGTACTCGAAGACCACCTACAAGGTGACCGCTCGTTTGGGCAAACTGAAGAAGTAAGACAACCTTGCTTTTTAGTATGACAAAAGAAAGGCGAAGGAATGTTCTTTGGCCTTTCTTTTTTTCTATTTTTGCAAGAAATAATTTGATTCGGTATGAAACGCCTAACTATTCTCCTGCTGCTTTGCGTGGCCACGATGCCGGTGCAGGCACAACACTACAATCAAAACATCCGTCCGCCGAGGCCCAAGGTGGGCGTAGTGCTCGGTGGCGGCGGTGCCAAGGGCGCGTCGCACATTGGAGTGCTGAAATACCTCGAAGAAATGGGCATCCCCGTCGACTATGTGGCCGGCACGAGCATGGGCTCCATCATCGGAGGCCTCTATGCCATGGGCTACGAACCCGACGAAATGAAGCAACTCATCTCCGCGATGGACTGGGGCGAATACATCGGCAATAAGATTGACCGCACCTACCTGTCGAAAGAAATGCGCGACCGCCGCAGCACCACCTTGCTCAACATCCCGTTTGGCAACGGCTCGCTTGAGAAACAACGGGGCAACGGCAACCTGCTCAGCCAGTTGCCCAGCGCCTATGTCAACAACAACTCGTTGGTCAACCTGTTCAACGACCTTTGCGTGGGCTATCAGGAAGCGATGGACTTCAACGATATGCCCATCCCATTTGCTTGCGTGGCCACCGACCTGATTACAGGCAAGGAAGTGGTGCTTCGCGAGGGCATCCTGCCCGCTGCCATGCGGGCCAGCATGGCCATCCCGGGCGTGTTTGCTCCCGTGCAGTGGGGCGAGTATGTGCTCGTCGACGGCGGCTTGGTCAACAACTTCCCAGCCGACGTGTTGCGCGAGATGGGTGCCGACATCATCATCGGCATCGAGGTGACCAATGAGAGCAAGGTCACCGCCGACGACCTGAAATCGCTGCCGCAGGTGATGGGGCGCATCCTCATTAACGGCACCAGCGCGAAGCGCAAGGAGAACCGCGAGTTGTGCAACGTGCGCATCGTGCCCGACATCACGGGTTTCGGGATGCTCAGCTTCACGCCCGAGGCCATCGACACCTTGGTGAATCGAGGCTACAAACGGGCTGCCGAATACCACGACCAGCTCTTGGCCATCAAGCAATCTGTAGAGCGTGAAGCAGGCCATCCTGTCGGCAAGGAGCTGCGTGCCCCGAGGGCGCACAACCTGATGGTGGACTCCGTTTTCATCACTTCAATCGACATCAACGGCGTCAGCGATCGCCAAAGCCGTTGGTTGGTTCGCAAGGGCGGGCTGAAAGTGGGGCAGACCTATTCGAAGGACGAGATAGAGCAGGCCATGAGCATCTATCGCGGCACGGGTTGCTTCGACGAGATCACCTACACCGTCAAGGAGCGCGATTCAATCCATTCCGACACCAACGTGCTTTCCGATGCCTACGCGCTCACGGTCAACGTGAAGCCGGCCTCGCCCCATGTCATGGGCCTCGGCTTGCGCTACGACACCGAGGAAGGCGCCGCCCTGCTCCTCAACCTCAACCTGAACGAGAAACGGTTCGGTTCCTCGAAACTCGGCTTGTCGGCCAAGCTCAGCTACAACCCGCGCATCAGAATCAAATACACCTACTCGCGCTCGTCGTTGGCCAACTTCAATTTGACATACGAATACGACAACGAGCATTTTAGGATAGCTTCTGAGAAACAACGCCTCAATTTGCATTATTTGCAGCATGAAGTGAGCGGATATGTCTCCCAATTCCATTTGCTTAATTTCAGCACTGCCGTGGGCGTTGCCTACAGCCGTGGCAAGTTTGACTTGGTCAGTATTGACGAAGACAGCCCTTACGACTCTCTGTATTTTTCACCAAGCAGGCTGCTGAGGCCCTTCATTGACATGACTTACGACAATCTTGACAACGACTATTTTGCCCGACATGGCGTCTTCGCGCGATTGGGTTCGCATTTTTTCATCGATACGAAAAAGAATGCCGAACGACTCAACAGCTTCGACATCTGCTATGACTTCATGGGCTACTTTACGCCAGGCGACGGACGCTTTACCATCATTCCACAGCTTTATGGACGCTATGTCTACAATGGTAGTGATTATTTCAACACTTGGAACATGATCGGTGGCGAGATAGGCGGACGCCATTTCAAGCAACAACTGCCCTTCATTGGCATCACTACTGTCGAGAATTTCGTCAGCAACACGTCCATCATTCGCCTCGACCTGCGCTATAACTTTTATGGGAAGCACTATCTTACAGCCATGTACAACTACGCGTTTGATCCCTATATGGTATTTCGTGGGGCATGGGAATTCATGAAAGACTTCAGTTTCCATGGTGCAGGGCTAAAGTATTCATACGACAGCCCGATAGGCCCTATCTCTTTGACGGGTCACTGGTCGAACGTCACGCACCAATTCGGTGCCTATTTCTCGTTTGGCTACACGTTTTAATCAGTTAGCGGTTAGGAGTTAGCATCCCTTAACCTCGTTTGCTATCATGAACTTACGAATCTGCTCGGCATGACGCCCACGGATGATGACGTGGTGGTTGCCGATGCTGTGCTGCAGCAGATAGGGCTTCAGGTTCACATTGAGTGTGATTTGTGTACGGCAGAAATGATTGCTGTAAGGCATCTCGATGGCTTTCGCTTCGGTAACGAAATAACGGTCCAATTTCGGGCCACCCCATTTAAATAAGGTATAGTCCGTCAAGGGCAATAAACCTTGTATGGCCACGCCAATACCCGACTCGAAATGCGAGCGGATGCTGATTTCGTCGCACATCCCCAAGGGGATGGTGCAATGGGCAAGCATCGCGCTGTCGTCAGTAAGCTGCGAGGGGTTGGCCATGAAAGCCTTCTCGCCGCACAGCCGCTGGGCGAGCAGCATACTGAGCAGGCTCTGCATGTCGCCTTCGCAGCCGGCCACAAGGCCTTCGTCGTTGAGCAAAGCCAAGGCGAGGCAACTCGTTGTGGCGCAGGTTTTCACGATGTCGAAGCAGCGGATGGTCATGGCGTCGAGACGTTCTTCCACGCATATTTTCTTGATGGCGAGATAGGTCTTGGCGGCCTCCAATAGGTCGGCAGGCGACGGCTCCCTGACGCCTCGGGCGCGTCGCACGATGCCTTGCGACACCTTGTCGGCCTCGGCCTCCGGCACTGCCTTGATGCCGTCGATGAGGCGTTGCAGGTCG
>CALFIT010000277.1 GCA_937877465.1 uncultured Bacteroidales bacterium
GATGCGGCGCAACACGGTCTTGTCTTTCTTGAAGCCGATGTCGAGTTTGAGCACGAGGTCGTTCTTGATGGTCTGGGCCTTGCCGTCGCCGCCCAAGGGCTTCACCGAGAAGGTGAGGTTCTTGATGCGGTAGCCTGCGCCCACCACGATTTCGCGGCCGTTGACTTCGGTGAGTTGGTTGTTGGCGAAGCTCAGCGTCATGGTGCGCGACTGCTTGAACTGGAAGTTGGTGGTCATGGAGTTTTGCAGGCCGAGGTCGATGCCGATCAAGGGGGCGTATTGCTCGTTGAGCACGATTTGCGCGATGTCGTATTTCGGGATGATAAGGTCGGTGTTCTCAAACATCTGGATGCTGTTGCTCTCGTCGTAGTAGACGTTGCTGGCCCACGAGTTGATGGCGTAGTTCGACTTGTAGCTGTGGGTGATGCTCACCGACTTGAAGATGGCACCGATGGCGGGGATGTTGGTCAGGCCGTTGTAGGTGAGGTTCCAGTTGGGCAGCGGGATGCGCGGGAAGGGATTGAGGGCCATCGTGTTGGGGTCTTTGCCGGTGTAGGCGGCGATGAAGGAATAGAGCAACACGTCCATCGAGGCCGCGCCGTAGCCCACGGGGAAGTAGTCGCCGGCGATGCTGTCGTAGCTGTATTCGTTGATTTGGTCGATCCATTGCGGGTTGTTGCGGGCGATGCGCTCGGCGATGACTTTGCGGTTGCTGAGCAGGTTGTCGAACAGCTTGGAGTGGATGGAGTCGGTGCTCGCGAAGGAGGTGCCCCACATGAGGTAGCTCATGGTGAAGCTGCCGCTGTTGGTCGGGGTGAACACGTCGAAGTTGTTCGTCATCTCGTTGTAGCGGAAGTAGTGCTGGTTGTTTTCGGCGTAGTTGCGGTTGCCGGTGAAGTCGATCTTGAATCCGGGGAAAGGCTCGGTGTTGACGCGGTAGTTGATGGTCTCCGTCTTGCGGCGGGTGTAGGGGTCGCTCAAGATGGAGTCGGTGGTGAGCCAGCGTCTGACGTCTTCCACGTTGATGCTGTTGGCCACGGCCTTGTCGTAGATGTTGTCGTCGCTGCCGAAGGTGCTGCCGAGCACGAATCCGAGTCCGGGTGCCCAGCCTGCGCCTGAGTTCATGCCGAGGTATTGTGCCTGTGGCAGGAAGCCGGGCAGCGACTGTCCGTTGGCGAGCGAATAGGTGCCCGACACTTTCTTGACGAGCGTGAGGACGCGCAGGCCGTTGTCGAGGACGACTTTGCCGTAGTTCGTCTTGGGCTTGGCCTTGGTCGAGTCTGACGGCTGTTCTTCGCCATCCTTGCCCCTGTTGCCTTGGTTGCCCCTGCCGTTACGGTTGTTGTTATTGTTGCGGCGTTGCGTGTTGAGGTTCTTCAGGTAGGGCACCTTGCTGTATAGCTTGCTGAAGTCGAGGTTGGCGTTGCCTTGGATGTTGTTCGAGTTCTCGATGGTGTTGCCCAAGCGTTCTTGGATGGAGAGGGCCGAGGCGTTCCAGTTGTAGGTGCCTTGGTAGTTGGCGCTGGCGGTGATCCAGTTGAAGATCGGGATCTTGTTGATGGGCAGCGTGTAGCTGGCGTTGAAGTTCTGCTGGAAGCGCGACATCGAGCCTAAGTGTTTCAGCTCGTTCTTGATGGTGTCTTGGTTTTTCTGCCAAGTCTCGGGGTCAACGCTCTTGTCGACATAGCCGGCAGGCTCGTAGACGTAGGCTTGGGCTTGGGCCGAGTAGTCGAAGGTGAGGCCTTTGGAGAGGTCGTAGCGCACTTGGTAGTTGCGGCTCCAGTCCCATTGCTTCGAGAAGGTCGGGGTGATGATGATCTCGCCGCCGCTCTTGTTGCGGAGTTCCCTTTGGGAGAAGTAGCGATACATCTCCGTGTTGAAGGTGATGCTCTTCGGGGCATAGTAGAAGTTGATGTCCTTGAAGAACTGCATCGATGGCTTCGAGGCCCATTTGGCCTTGGCGAAAGGCGTCACGTTCTTGGGGTTGCCCGCGTAGTTGTAGCCCAATCCGCCACGGTAGGCCTTGGTCATGTAATACTTGATGTCGGTGTTTTCTTGGAAGGTCTCGTTGTAGGAGAAGGAGAGGTTGAAGTTCTCGACATCGTAGAAGTGTACCTTGGGCATGTTGTTGCGTCCGCCTCCGAGGGTCCTGTTGGGGTCTCTCGGGTTGGAGGCCCTGCCTTCGTCGCCGTTGTCTTCGTCTTTCTTTTTCTTGGCGACGCGCTCTTTCCTGACGTTCATGAAGTTGATGTTCTTCTGCCTTGTGAAGTCGTGGATGCTGGAGTTCAGTTCGGCGCGTTCTTCGTCGCTGCCGAGGGCGGCCAAGGCGTCTTTCAGCTTGATGTCGGGGTCGTAGGGGTTATAGAGCGGGGTGATCTTGTTCTCGCCATAGTCGATGTGCATCGGGATCTTGAGTCCGGTGTTCTCGAAGAACTTGCCCAATTCGAGGTCGGTCGCCACGTTGAAGGCGGAGGCGGCCTCGAAGGTGTTGCTGGTGATGTCGCTGTCCAAGGCGCCGAAGCCTGCCGAGCGGTAGGAGCCGTTGACGCTCACGCGACCCAAGTCGGCGAGGGTGGCCTCCATGCGTCCCGTGGCTGCAATGCCGCCGTTGCTGCTGAGGTCGGTGAGGCGCAACTCGTTGATCCACACGACGGCGCTCTTGGGCAGTCCGTCGTCGGCGTCGGCAAGGTTTTGCCGGCGGGGGTTGCGTATGCCGATCATGATGGCTTCCACGTCGCTGATGGTCGGGTTGCCGATGACCTTGATGGTGTGGTAGTAGTCCAAGTTGTCGACGGTGCCTTTCTTCACCTTTTCGGAATAGATGTAGTTGAGCCTCACGTTGCTGTTGGGCTGGTTCATGGCTTCGTTGCGTCGGGCTTTCACCTCCACGAGGTCTTCCAATCGGATGTCCAAGTTGTTGATTTCGGGCCAGATGCCGTCTTTGTTGGTGAAGGCGGTTCCCCATGGCGTCACCTTCAGCGGCACCTCGTATTCGTAGTAGTTTTCGGTGAAGTCGCTACCGATGCGCATGAAGACGGTGAGGTCTTGGTCGTCGAGCGGACTGTCTTCGTGGGCGGCCTCGGCGTGGACGAACATCTTCAGGTATTTGTATTGCCTCAGGTCGAAGTCGGCGGTCTTGTAGATGGCGCGTCCGTCGCCGTCGACGAGGTTCTGGACGGTCATCTGCAATGCCTGCTCGTTGATGCGGGTGGTCTGTGTCATGCCGACCACTCTTTCCTGCTGGATGCCGGGCGGGATGACGTAGGGCACGGGCTGGCGGTTGGTGTTCTCGTCGACGCTGACGGCCGAGATGTCGAAGGTGGTCTCGTTGCTGATGTCGTTAGGCTCGTATTCGCCGGGGGCTTGGATGCTTTGCGAATAGGTGCGCCATTCGCTCTTCACGAGGTTGAGCGTGCCGAAACGCAACACGATGGGACGCTCGAATCCGGTGACGAACATACGCATGAAACGGATGCTCGTGAAGTCGTCGATGTGGCCCACCACCTTGTCGGGCTGCTTGATGGGGATGCGGAACTGGTACCAAGTGACGCTGCCGATGGTGCTGTTGGGCAACGAGATATTGGTGGCCTCATGGATGTCGGCGATGTGGTTTTGGCCGACCACCATCTTGGCGGGGTCAAGGTCGATGACGTATTGGTAGTAGCGTTCCGATTCGCTCAAGGTGTTGTCGCCGTTGATGTCTTCGGCGTTGGGCAGGGTCGAGTTGCTGGTCGTGTACACCTCGGTCTGCTGCACGTCGGAGGGCGAGTTGCCTTCGGGTCCGTTGAAGTTCTTGTAGCGTTCAAGGATGCTGGCGTGGACCTCGTCTTCGTCCCATTCCGACGAGCGGAAGTGGTGGTAGTTGTCGCCCGAGGGGTCGTCGTAGGCTTGCGTGTAGGCCCCCGAGCCTTCGCCGAAGTGGTTCCTGACGATGTTGAGGTAGGTGTTTTCGAAGAAGCTGCGTTCGTCCACGTCGCGCAAGCCGTCGTAGCCAACGTCTTGGTACTGGCGGGCGTTGGCGTCGGTGCTGAAGGTGCCTACGAGGTCTTGCAAGGTGGGCACGCGACCCCAGATGGTGGTGTCGACGTTCTCGACCGTTTCGCTGGTGGGCAGGCCGTTTTCGTAGAACTTGCGCCCGTCGCGGAGGATGTCTTCCGAGATGTCGCCAAGGTTGAAGTAGAGCTTGCCAGGGTTGTTTTGGTATTCCTCGTCGGCAAAGGGATCCATCAGCCAAAACTCGATGTATTCGATGTTGGTGGCCTGAAAGTCGGTGGATTCCATCTTGCGCATGATGCCGCCCCAACGGCTGGCCGGGTCGTTGAGCTTGCCCTCCTCGTTGATGCCTGCCGAATAGGGCGTGGGCGCCACGTCGTAGTTGTAGGGGCCGCGTTCCTCAGGATAGTAGGCCAAGTTGAGCACCGACACGTTGGTTTGGGTGCCCGTCGCGATGTCCTTCATCGGGAAAATCTCGGTTTCGAGCACCTGACGGACGCTGTTTTTCGACAGTTCCTCGTTGCTGACGTTCTTGGGACGCATGGTGTTGTTGCGGTCGTAAAACACCGAGTTGTCGATGACATACCACGAGAGCTTTGCGCGGTTTTTGCCGTAGCCGAGGCCTGTGCCCGACGCCGCCTCGGGGAAGAGGTCGGTCTGGTTTTGCGGCGTGCTGGCCATATACCAAAGGGTGGGCAGGCGCAGGTCGATGGTCGACTTGGCGCCTTCAAAGTCGTCGATGTAGGAGGTGCCTGACTCGCTGGCCGACTTGGAGAGGCCGGGGATGAAGCGGGCAAACTCGCCGTCGATGTTGATGCGCGACGGGGTCTTGGTGCTGATGCCGGGCAAGGCGTTGATGAAGCTCGTCAGCCATCGGGCTTCGGTGTGGTAGCTGATGTCGGCGCCGTAGATGGTGTTGGCAATGGCTTCCTCGCCGTAGTTGATTTTCTGGGTGTACGACTTCTCGCCCAAGTAGAGCACCGTTCCGCCCAAGCGGAAGTCGCGGCTGAACTCGTGCTCGACGCGCGTTCCGAGGAAGGTCTTCCTGATGGCGCTGTAGCCCGAGTTCGACTCCAACGAGATGTTGATGGGCGTGCCCGAATTGAGGATGCCTTCGTTGAGGATGGTCACGCGACCCAAGGTGTAGTCGACGGTATAGTCAACGTTCTCAACGAGTTGCACGCCGCCCGCCGTGACGGTCACCGAGCCTTGCGCCACATTCATGGCGTTGAGGCTGATCTCGCTGCCCGACTGCGACGAGTAGTAGCCTTTCAGCGTGAACTTGTTCTTTTCGGAATACTGCTCGGCGGAGGTCTTGGTCATCGTGTAGAGCGAGTCGTAGGCGTATTTCTCGGCCAAGTCGGGGTCGTCGGGGAAGACTTTGGTGCGGATGTGCTTGCCGAAAGGCTCCAGCACGGGGAAGAAGATGCGCCCGTTCGACGAGTTGATGGTTCCGCCTTGCGTGGCGGCGTTGTCCAAGAAGTCGAACACGCCGTCGCCGCCCGAGATGGGGTTGTTTTGCGTGGTCAAGTTGTCGAGTCCCATCAGGTGGAGCAACGCAACGCCCTTCACGCTGCCTTCGGTGAAGTAGCCGTAGGGCGTGCCGTTAGAGTTGCCGTTGTAGAAGATGTTGAGCATGAAGTCCGACGAGCTTACTTGGTAGGCCCTGATGTTGTAGACGTTCTTCATCATCAGGTTCCAGATGGGCATCTTGGTGTTGACGGTGGTGCCGCGCAGCAATTTGGTCACCAGCACTTTCGGCGTGTTGATGCCTTGGTCCGAAAACTCACCCACTTGGTAGACCTCGTCGGAGCCGACGATGGTGTACTGGTAGGCCACGGCCAAGGTCTGGTTGGCGTTGAGCGTCACGTTCAGCGAGATGAAGCCGAGTTTCGAGTTCAACGAATACTCCGTGCTGCTCAACCGGCGTGCGTTCTCTACCTTCTCGAAGTCGCGGCCTGAGGTCATGTAGCCCGACTTGCCCAAGCGCATGGGGTCGTTGGTCATGTAGTTGGTCACCGTGCTGATGTTGCGGATTTGGGTGGTGTCCATCCGGCTGACCAAGTTGTTGGCGGCATTGCGCGGATACACCTTGCTGCTGCTGGTCGGGTCGACGTCGTTGCTATAGATCCATGAGCGTGTGCCTTCGCCCAAGTCGTTAAGGGCAAGGATGTTACGGGTGTTTTGCGTGGTCGTGTTGGTGTTGGTGACCCACACTTCGATTTTCGTGATGTTGATGCTCGAAGTCACCGTCGGCAGGGTGGAGAGGGCGGCTTCGTATTGCTCGCGGAAGTATTGGCTGAGGAAGAAGTGGCGGTTGTCCTCATAGTCTAGGCAGCTCAGCTCGAACTCGTTGGTTTGTGCGCCGCCTTGCACCGTGATGTTCTGCGATTCGCTTTCTTGGTAGGAAACGATGGACGAAACGGTGGTGTTGCCGAATTTCAGCTTGCTCTTGACGCCAAACAGCTGCTGCGTGCCGGTGATGAGCGTGCTGTTGAGCGGGAAGCTGACGTTGCCCGCCTCCAAGAGTTGGATGATCTCGTCTTCCTTGCCGTCGTATTTCAGGGCCAATTTGTCTTGGTAGTTGAAGGTGGCCTTGGTGTTCTTGTTGATGTTGAAGTTGATCTTGTCGCCGATTTTGGCCATCACGTTGAGTTGGATGTCTTGGTCGAAGTCGAAGTTGGTTTGGCGTTTGCGGCGTTCGCTCAGCGAGGGGTCGTCGCGGAAGTTGTGCTTGATGCCAAAGGTGAGGTCGACGGAGCCTTGCGGACGGATGTCGACGGTGTTGCTGCCGAAGATGGTCTCGAAGGCCTTGCCGCCGATGAACATGGGCGGGATGATGGAACTGCCATTGGTGGTCGACCGCGCGTTTTGGCTACGGCGTTCCTTCCAGTATTCTTGTATGCCTTTACGGTTCTGATATTCAAAGTATTCGCTTTGCGTGAGGGTGGCGGGGGTGTCGTAGTAGAACTCGCCCACGCGACGCTTGAAGGTGTATTGTCCCGTCAGCGGGTCGTAGATGATTTCGGTCGAGAAGTTGCTGGGGTCGCTGAGGTAGAGCGGCGATTGGTTGTTGAGGTCTTCCATGGGGTTGCCCGTGCCGATGGGGATGGGGAAAACGAGCTTGGTGGTGTCAGGCTCAACGGGGTAGGGGGTGTAGAAGATGTCATACAAGCCTGCCGATGCGGTTCGGGCGAAGAAGAGCGCGAACAGCATCAGGAGCAGGGTGGGGAAGATATGTCGTCTCATTGCGTTTCTCAAAGGTTGTTGTTTGATTTACAAGATTTTAAGTGCTTCTTTAATCAAAGTCTCGACGGAGGCATCGGGCTGCTGTTTCATCAGGCGGTCCAAAGCCTTGTCGACAGCCGTCTTGCCGAAGCCCAATATCGTCAATGCTGATAACGCTTCGTTCTTGATAGTATTGTTTGGGGCGGCGAAAATTTCCGTCTGGAAGTCGTTTTTCTTCAGCTTGTCCTTCAGGTCGATGACGATGCGTTGGGCGGTCTTGGCACCGATGCCTTTCACGGCTTGTATGGTCTTCACGTCGTCGTTGGCGATGGCGTTGCTCAATTCGTTGACGGTCAGCGAAGAAAGAATCAACCGTGCCGTGTTGCAGCCCACGCCCGACACCGAGATGAGCAGTTCGAACAAGTCGCGTTCCTTGGCCGAGTAGAAGCCGAAGAGGTTGTGCGCGTCCTCAAGGATTTGCTCGTGCGTGTAGAGCTTGACTTCCTCTTTCTCGCCGATGGCGGTGAAGGTGTTGAGCGTGATGTTGACGAGATAGCCGATGCCGTGGTTGTCCAAAACGACATAGGTCGGCGACTTTTCGGTGATTTTTCCGGTGATGAAGGCGTACATTTGGGCTCAATGTTGGATCAAACCGCAAAAATACGAAAAATAGGAATAGGCAAGCAAAACTTTCGGTGGAATAAGCAAAAATGCCGCCTCTGTGGGCGGCATTTTTGCGTTTTCGTGATTTGGTCCGCGCGAAGCGGTCATTCCTTCACCACCTTGTCGGTATAGGCCTTCCCGTCCTCCAAGGTGACGCGCAGCGTGTAGGTGCCAGCGGGCAAGCCTCCCATGTCGATGCTTTCCAAGCCGTTGCGCTGCGAGCGCACCAAGCGGCCTTGCAGGTCGTAGAGCTCGATGCTCGTGGGCTTCA
>CALFIT010000278.1 GCA_937877465.1 uncultured Bacteroidales bacterium
CTTCGTGGTGTCGCTCGTCGGGCGGCCCATCATGCAGTTGCTGAGAAAAATCAAGATCAAAGGGAAACGCCTCCCCGACTGGCTTATGGCCGCACTGTCCATCGTGCTCATCATTATCCTTTTGGTCCTGATTGTCACGCAGATGATTCCCATGGTGTCGAACATCATCAGGGATGCCTCGGCGATTTCGAGCGCAAGCTATTTCGAGTCGAACCCCATCGACAGGCTGAACACATGGCTCATCGGGCTGTTTCCCGACTTGGGCCGTGACTTCGACATCACCGCGCTCCTGCTTGGCAAGCTGCGCGAGTTGGTCGACTTCGGCAAGGTGAGCGGCCTTGTGGGCTCGGTGGCCTCGGTGGTGTCGAGTGCCTTCGTGGCCTTGTTTGCCGTGGTGTTCATCTCGTTTTTCTTCATCAAGGACGACACCTTGTTTGAGCGCATTGTCTGCGCCCTCGTGCCCGACCGCCATGAGGCCGAGGTGGGCAAGACCATCAACGACATCAAGCAGCTGCTGTCGCGCTATTTCGTGGGACTGCTCATCGAGATGCTTGGCGTGGCCTTGGTCGACTTCCTCGGGCTGTGGCTCATCGCCCGCCTCGACTTCAGCTATGCCATCGGCATCGCCTTCATCGCAGGTACGCTCAACGTGATTCCTTACGTCGGTCCGCTCATCGGCGAGGCCATCGGCGTGGTGTTTGGCGTGGTACTGAAGTTCGGCACGGGTGCCGGCCTCGACGTCAACATCTGGGTCTTCGCCCTCATCATCTTGGCCATCATGCTCGCCGCGCAGCTCATCGACAACTTCATCTACCAGCCCGTCATCTATTCGACGAGCATCAAGGCGCATCCGCTAGAGATCTTCATCGTTTTGCTCATGGCCGGCCACATCGGCGGCACGGTCGGGATGCTCGTCGCCATCCCTGCCTATACGGTGGTGCGCGTCGTCGCCATCCGCTTCTTCTACCGCTTCAAGGTCATCCAACGCTTGGTGCCCGACTTGCAGGAAGAGGACAAGATTATCGAGAATATTGATTGAACTACAGAATGTGAGGCTTGCAGGCTTTCTGGAACGCCAACCGCTCGTCGCCGTTCAGCAGCTGGATGATGCCGCAATAGCGGTAGCCGTGCCGTTCCAAGCCCTTGCGCATGATGACGTTGGCCTCGTGCGTGTCGATGCGGATGTTGGACACTTGGCTTTCGCAAAAGTCCAAAACGGCATCCAAGACGCCGTGCGAATCGGGGGTGCTGGCAATGCGGTGGATGACGTGATAGGGCGCGTCGTAGAGCCATTGGCCGTCGTAGATGACGTTGTAAGTCACCTCAGGGCTGGGCAACAGGGCGAAAGTGCCGACCGCCTCTCCCCTTTCGTCGAGCATCACATAGCTGCCGCCCAACTCAATGTCTTTCTTGAACATGTCGTCGCGCGGATAGCCGTCGGGCCATTGGTAGACGTTGCCGTAGCTACGCATGATGTCGCGTGCTTGGTCGCGGAGGCGCAAGATGACGGGCAAGTCGTCGGGGGTCGATTTCCGAATGGCGTAAGGCATCACTTCCCGATTTCAAAGACGGTGAGGTCGGCGACGGTCATGCCGACGACTTGAATCAAATCCTGCGGGTTGAGCTTGAACTGGAGGCCGCGCATGCCCGCGCTGACATAGATGTAATCGAAGAGTTCGCAGGTCTCGTGGATGAAGGTCGGGAACGGTTTCTTCATCCCCACGGGCGAGCAGCCGCCACGGATGTAGCCCGTCAGCGGCAGCAGTTCCTTCATCGGGATAAGGTCGCAGCTCTTGTTGCCCGTGGCCTTGGCGGTCTTCTTCAGGTCGAGTTCGTCGTTGCCCGGGATGACGCAGACGAAATGGCCGGTCTTGTCGCCTTTCAGCACGAGGGTCTTGAACACTTGGTCGATGTCCTCGCCCAATTGGTCGGCGATGTGCTGCGCCCCGAGGTCGTTCTCGTCCACCTCGTAAGGAATCAGCTCATACGCAACCTTCTTTGCGTCGAGGATGCGGCAGGCGTTGGTTTTGTTGGGTTTGTCTTTGGGCATAGTACTTAGATTTCAGTTAATATGACCCAACGACCCTGTTTTCGACCGCCTTCACGAGTGAGTATTCCTTCTTGACGAAGGACTTCTATGACACGATATACCGTTCTGGCAGAAACGTTCGCCTTTCTTGCCATTTCAGGTATAGTAATCTGGTCATTTTGCTTAATTAAATCATAGATAACTCTTTGGTTGTCATCAAGTTCTTTCTTGCCATCTTTCTTGCCATCTTTCTTACCATCTTTTTGGTCGTCTGCTAATTTGTCTGTCAGGGCGCCCCTCCAAAATGTAACCGTCACAAAACCACCTCTCAAACTCCACTCAGGGTCAGGAACATTTTGTTTCCGGCAAGCATCAACAATACGTTTCACGCCCGAACCCCAACTTTCAAGATACGAGGTTTTATATAACACTTCAGCGATGAGTGGATTGTATGGATACGACCCGTGTGACTCCTTGATATTTGCCAAAGTAATCTGCGGTGGGAACATTCCCGGGTTCTCTATCTCAATCCTATCATCATAAATGGCGATACCGATAGTCAGGTTATACTTCTCGTATTGCCTATGGCACAAAGCATTTATCAATGCCTCGCGCAAGGCTTCCGAAGGAATTTCAAGATGCTCCTCTCGCTTGAATCCAACGATTTTTCCGTTCAACGAGAGATGCTTGAAAAAGAAAGACATTCCCGCATCCAACAAGACAAAGAAATTGCCTTCAACCCTTTGGTTGTCGATGAATTCCAGTTTGTCGTTGCCACGGAAACGGGCCAAACGCAAAATGAACTGAGGATAATCGTAGGTGTTGTCAGTAAAAAGCATTGCGGCAGCATTGTTGGGAACACCATCAACAAGCAAACGCCATTTTTCCAATATCTTGTCAACAGGTTCGGTGAACGCCATTTCCGACATTCGCCCCATCTCCACGCCCAAACGTACCGCGCCTCTGATGCGTTCTTGGTTCAAGTCGTTCAACTTCAAGCCCTCGGCAGGTTGTCGTTCCCAAGCAAACTTCTGTGGCTTGCTTGCCCGCAAGCGGTCGTCAAACATGTCGCGAGGCATCACTTGGGTCGTGCTCTCCACCCGATAATAAGGACGTCCGTGGAAAGTGAAAGGCTCCTTTCCCCACACCCATGCGTCGAAGCCAAGGGCAATCACTTGCATCCCTTGGCGGTCGGGCACATCCACATACTCCACCCTGACATCCACGGCAGGCTCCAGTCCAGCCAAGGCTTGGGCCAACTCGCGGCGGGTGCTTTCCGTCACCTCCTGTCCCACCACTTTCAGTGAATTAGGTGTGATGCCGAAGATAAGCCACCCGCCATCGGTATTCAAGAAAGCGCAAGCCGAGTGCATGGCATCCTTCAACTCGCCCGTCGATTTCTTCA
>CALFIT010000279.1 GCA_937877465.1 uncultured Bacteroidales bacterium
TAAACGCCATACGGGATGTCGATGACGGGCTTCGAGCAGTATTTCCTGAAGAAGGCGGCGTCTTTGCGCGTGATGGCGGCAATGCCGTCGACGGTCTCCAAGGCGTTCAATTCGTATTCTTTCAATGTCCTCGCCAAGTGGTTGATATACCAGCGTTTAATGAAAAACTTGGTCTCTTTGGCGATGCGCTCCCAAATCTTGTGCTCCACGTTGTGCGCCCGCAACACGATCATGGCCTTGCTGTGCTCGCGGATGGTTTCGACGTAGGGCGCCATATAGAGCATTTCCAACTGCACCACGTCAAATTGCTCTTTTTCAAGCACTTCGGTCAACTTTGCCTTGAAGTCCTTCGAGATGAAGCGTTCCACATGGTACGACTTGTTGGTGAACAGGTTGAACAGTGCTTTCATGGGCCTGACGCTGAGGTCGACGTCGATGAGTTCGATGCCGGTCTTCTGGCGGTAGTCGTCGGGGATGTCGCTTTCCTTGACGTTGAATTTCGCGCTGTTGACCGCCAATATCTTGACTTGGTGTCCCGCTTCGAGCAGTCCGGTGACGATGCTGTTCATCGCCATGGGGCCGCCTTCCGAGGCCGGGTAGGGGGGCTTGTTGCAAAGGAGTAATATCTTCATTGTTTACTGAATAGTCTTTTGAAAAACTTCTTCCAGCTGTCGCCGTCGAAGAGGGCCGCGTCGGTGGTGGCCTTGAAGGTCAGGAAAAGCCCGACGGGGAGCATCACGAGCGACGACATCCACACGCCAAGGAACATGTCGAGGTCGCCAAACACGGCCATGCGCTCGCAGATGGTGGAGATGAGGTGGTAGACGACGAAAAACACCACCGAGATGACGACGGGCAGGCCCAAACCGCCCTTGCGGATGATGCTGCCGAGCGGCGCACCGATGAAGAAGAAGATGAGGCAGGCGATGCTCAGCGTGAACTTCTTGTGCCATTCCTTTCGGTGCTTGTTGATGTTCTCGGTCTGCGAACGGAAGTCGATCTTGTTGAAAGCCACGTTGTCTTTGGCGTTTTGCGCGGTGCCGACGGCCATGTTGACCAAGGTGGCGCGGGTGTCGCCCTCAAACCGGTCGAGCAGGGGCCAGCTGAGGATGACGGTGTCGGGGGGCAAGGTGTCGGTGGCAAGTCCGGGCACTGGTTCGTTTAGGCTGCTGTAGTTCGACCATCGTCGGCCAAAGCCTTGGGTGAAAGCCTCTTGCTTGCTGTCGAAGCGTCGCTCAAGCGAGTCCAACGAGGTGGACAGCTGCCGGATGTTCATCATCTGCTGGTACGACTTGTACATCTCCTCGTCCGACCGTGTCATGTCGAACGAGGCCAAGCTGAACTTGATTTGTTCCTGCTTGAACGCCATGCGCTCGAAGGGCCGCGTCTCCTTGTAGTTGTCGGGCGTGAGGTCGGTGTAGTTGAAGCCGTCGTAAAGCATGAAGATGATGTTGCGCTGGTTGGGGCTCATGGTCATCATGCCCGAGTCGGCGCTGATGATCTTGATGTTGCCGTGGCGGTCGGTGTGGTCGTAGATCTTCACGCCATAGATGCTGCTGCCGTCCTTGCCTTTCTTGTCGACATAGATGACATAGTTGTCGATGTCCTTGTAGAACACGCCTTCCTTGATGTTGAAGGCCAACTTCTGCCGTTGCACGTCGGTGAGTAGCGTGCGCCATTTGAGGGTGGCGGTGGGGATGAGGCTGTTGGAGATGAAGAAGGCCAAAACGCTCAGCATCAGCGAGAAATAGAGCAAAGGCCTCATGCAACGCCACATCGAGATGCCGGAGGCTTTCATGGCCACAAGCTCGTAATGCTCGCCAAGGTTGCCGTAGCACATCAGCAGGGCCAACAGCAAGGCCAAGGGCAGCGACATGGGGATGGCGGTGATGGACGTGTAGAACAAAAGCTCGGCTATAATCTTGAACTCCAAGCCCTTGCCTACCAAATCGTCGACATAGAGCCACACGAACTGCATCACCCAGATGAACACCACGATGAAGAAAGTGAGCACGAAGGTGCCCAAAAACGACTTGGTGATATGGCGGTAGAGTTTCTTCATCGCGAAAATAACGCTGCAAATTTAGAAAAATTCTATCTTTGCCGAAAAAATACACGCATCATGAATCAACTTGACTATCTCAAAGGGCTGAACATAGCCATCACCATCAGCGCCAAAGACGGCGAAATCCTTTACCAGAACGACAGCTCCATCGACGTGAACGGCGACGTGCGTGGCCGAGACCTGATGGGTTGCCACAACGAGCGCTCGCAGCAAATCATCCGACACCTTATTAATGATGCCGCCACCAACGTCTATACGATTTCGAAGAAAGGCAAGAAGAAGCTGATTTACCAAACGCCGTGGTACGAGGACGACGCCAAGCAAGTCGTGGGCGGACTCGTCGAGTTCTCCATCGTCCTTCCCGACGAGATGCCGCACTACGACCGTGGATAATTCTCATGTCTTGTGTCATTGCGAGCGTAGAGGAACGAAGCAATCCAGACACAAAGATTGTCGTCTAGATTGCTTCGTTCCTTGCAATGACGTTCACTCGTCTAATTACTTCGTCACCAAATTATAGGTGTCCTGCGCGATGACAAACTCCTCGTCGGTGGGATAGACCACCACGGTAACCTTCGACTCGGGTGTGCTGATGACGCCGGCGTCGCCGATGGTTTCCTTGTTCATCTTGCGGTCGATGACGATGCCTAAGCCTTCCATGTTCTCAAGGATGGCTTCGCGCATGAACCAAGCGTTCTCGCCGATGCCGCCCGTCATGACGATGACGTCGGCACCGTTCATCACGGCCATGTAGCCGCCGACGTACTTCTTCACGCGGTGGGCGAACATGTTGAAGGCGTAGGTGCAACGCTCGTCACCTTCTTCCTTGCCGGCACGCACGTCGCGCATGTCCTGCTTGCCGCCCGTGATGCCCACGAGTCCGCTCTTCTTGTTCACTAAGGTGTTCATCTCCTTGGTCGTGTAGCCTTCCTTGTCCATGATGTACATGAACGCGCCCAAGTCGAGGTCGCCGGTGCGGCTGCCCATCACGAGGCCTTCCACAGGCGTGAAGCCCATCGAGGTCTCCACCGACTTGCCGTATTCTACGGCGGCGATGCTGGCGCCACTGCCGAGGTGGCAGGTGACGATCTTCGACTTCTTCCAATCCTTGCCGACGAAAGCGGCGGCTTTCTCGGCGACATACTTGTGGCTCGTGCCGTGGAAGCCGTAGCGACGCACACGGTACTTGTCGTAGTATTCGTAAGGCACGGCGTAGAGGTAGGCCTCAGGCGGCATGGTGCTGTGGAACGAGGTGTCGAACACAGCCACCATCGGGATGCCAGGGAGCACCTGCTCCATGGCGTGGATACCTTGCAGGCTGCCCGGGTTGTGCAGCGGGGCGAGGTCGCAGAGCGACTCGATGCCTTCGACAACCTTCTGGTCGATGACGACGCTCTTCGGGAACAGCTCGCCGCCGTGGGCCACGCGGTGACCGACGGCGTCGATTTCCTTCAGGTCCTTGATGACGCCCATCTTCGGGTCGACCAAGGCCTTCAGCACGAGCTTGATGCCTTCGGTGTGGTTCGGGATGGGGAGTTGCTCATAGTGCTTCTCGCCGTTGTATTTGTGGGTGAACTCGCCCATTTCGAGGCCGATGCGCTCCAAGAGGCCCTTGGCCAACAGGCGCGATGAGTTGGCGTTTTCCATCTCCAAAAGCTGGTATTTGATGGAGGAACTGCCGCAGTTTAAGACTAATATTTTCATGTTGGATTGTTGTTATTTTGATTATTGTGTTGGTAGAGACGCGATTAATCGCGTCTCTACAAGCGAATTATTTCTGTTTTTGTGCGATGGCCTGATTGCAGGTGATGGCCACCAATTTATACACGTCGTCGATGGAGCAGCCACGGCTGAGGTCGTTGCAGGGCTTGGCCAAACCTTGCAGCACGGGGCCGACGGCCTCGGCGCCAGCCAAACGCTGTACGAGCTTGTAGGCGATGTTGCCCACTTCGAGGCAGGGGAACACCAAGGTGTTGGCCTTGCCCGCGACGGGGCTATTCGGGGCCTTGCTCGAACCCACCGAAGGCACGATGGCGGCATCGGCTTGCAGCTCGCCGTCCAAGACGAGGTCGGGACGACGCTCTTGGGCGATGCGCGTGGCCTCGATGACCTTGTCGACCACCTCATGCTTGGCACTGCCCTTGGTGGAGAAGCTCAAAATAGCCGTGACGGGTTCTATCTTGGCGATGGCCTTGGCCGTGTCGGCGGTGCAGATGGCGATTTCGGCCAACTGCTCGGCCGTCGGCATGGGCGTGACGGCACAGTCGGCAAACACCATGCGACCGTCGGTGCCGTAGGGGCAGCCTTCGGGCAGGAATATCGTGAAGGCACCGCTGACGCAGCTCACGCCAGGCACCGTCTTGATGATTTGCAGGGCGGGACGCAGCATGTCGCCCGTGGTGGAGCGGGCACCGCTCACAAGGCCGTCGGCCTCGCCGGCTTTCACCAAAAGGATGCCGAGATACATGAAGTTCTCGGCCAAGTCGGAGGCCTGTTCGGGCGTCATGCCTTTGGCCTTGCGGAGGTCGTAAAGCAGGTCGGCATACTTCTGCTTGTCGGGGTTGTTTTTCGGGTCGATGATGCGGGCCTTGCCGATGTTTTGGAGGCCGAACTCAGAGGTCATCTTCTGGATTTTCTCGGCGGGACCGATGAGGATGATGTCGGCCACTCCGTCAGCCAAGAGGCGGTCGGCGGCTTTCAGGGTGCGAGGCTCGTCGCCCTCGGGGAGCACAATGCGCTGGCGGTTGGCCTGCGCGTTGGCAATGATTTCTTGCATTAGGTTCATGTTGAATCGTTTATTGTTTATTGTTGAATTGTTGTACTTTGAATCGGGGCCTTCGACAGGCTCAGACGTCCTTGACCGATGTAAAGGCGAAGGTCTCTGAGCTCGTCGAAGGGCCGCTATCATTTTAGGTTGCAAAGTTAGAAAGTTTTTGTGTCGGTTTGCAAATAATCATGTATTTTTGCAGCCTAAAAAGCAAGAATACCATGCCGCAATACCCCGACATCTTCTATCACAATCCTTTCGTTGACACCATACAAACGGTTGAGTCGGCGCAAGTTGTCGATACGATTCAAGTGGCTGATACCCTTGCTTCCGACAACGTGGTGCCGAGTTTCATCACGTCGGGCTTCCATGGCACTATCAATCCTATGCCGCGCATGAACTACGAGATCTTGCAAGGTTGGAACTTGGCACTTTTGGGTCTCTTGTTGCTCCTCGTCGTAATCAACAAGCAGCTTTATCCGCGTCAGTTCAGGCAGGTGCTTTCGGTGCCAGGAGGCGTGGCTCACACCAATCAGTTGTTGCGCGAATGGAATCCCAAGCGTAGTTTTTTGTGTGTCTCGTTCACGTTGGGCTACATCCTGCTATTGGCGCTTTTTATGCAGAAAAGTTGTATTGTTCTCTCGCATGATGTGTTGAAATACAATAGTTTGCGTGTGTATGGCATCTTTGGTGCTGCCGTGGCAGGTTGGGTGCTTTTGCGCTATTTCATCTTACATTTCGTCAATTGGCTTTTCGACGCTCGCGACACCGTCGACCGTCAGATGGCCGTGCAGTTCTCTGTGTCCATCTTCACGTTTTTCGCCATGGTTCCCGTGACGCTTTTGCTGCTCTACAACCCCACGAAATTTTTTGTTTGGGCTGGTGTTGGTGTGTTGGGTTTGGCAGCCTTGGTGCGGCTTGTCATCGGGATAGTTGAAACGAGAGTTTCGACAAAAATACCTACGTTTTATATTTTTTTGTATCTTTGCGCCCTCGAAATCGCACCGGTTGCGACGCTCGTGACGGCAGGCTTGCGCTACTTTAGTCATGGTTCTGTTTTTTAATGAGTTAGAACCTCCGATGTGGGAAGAATTTAGTTTGTAAGTTGCACTAAAAGCAAGAGAAAAAAGATGAAGATTAAGTCTATTCTGGTGTCGCAGCCCAAGCCGGCAGACATTTCGAAGACACCGTTCGCTGACATGATGAAGAAATATGGAGTCAGCTTCACTTTTGAGAAATTCATCAAGCTTGACGACGTTACCGCAAGCGAGCTCCGACAAGAACACATCAAACTTCCTGAGTACACGGCCATCATCCTTACCAGTCGCAATGCCATCGACCATTTCTTCCGCGTGGCCAAGGAGATGCGCTATGCCGTGCCCGAAACCCTGAAGTATTTCTGCATCAACGAGTCGACAGCCCTCTATCTACAACGCTATGTGCAATACCGCAAGCGCAAGGTGTTTTACGGCACCCAGACCATCGCCGACCTCCTCGACATCATGAAGAAGCACAAGGACGAGAAATATCTTTATGTTTGCTCCGACATCAGCTCCGATGCCACTATCGACCTGCTGACCGCTGCCAAGCTCAACTTCACCAAGGCCGTGATGTTTCGCACCGTGCCTGCCGACCTGAAGGAGACCGTCGACATCAAGAAATACGACATGCTGGTCTTCTTCAGCCCCATGGGCATCCAGTCGCTGAAGGTCAACTTCCCCGACTTCGAGCAGAACGAGGTCGCCATCGGCGGCTTCGGCGATGCCACCTGCCAAGCCATCGTCGACGCGGGCTTCCAGCTCAACTTCCGCGCTCCCACACAAACCGCCCCTTCGATGACCATGGCCATCGAGGAATACGTTTCAGCCGAGTACAAGAAGAGCAAGAAGAAGTAACAGGCTGTCACCCAAATCGTTACATTATATGGTTACCCCTGAAGGTTTGCCGAAATATGAACGCATCTGCAAGGAAAACGACATCAAGACGCTTTTCGGGCAAGGTGCGGGCATTTCGGTGTATCCTTATCGGGTCATCTGTCTTTTCCGTCGCGACGAGAGCCGTCCCGTCACCGTGCGCGTGCTGATGTCGGTCTCCAAGAAACGCTTCCATCACGCCGTCAAGCGCAACCGCGTGAAACGCCTGATGCGCGAGGCTTGGCGCCGCAACAAGGCCCCGCTCTACGAAATCTGCCAAAGGGATAATATTTCGGTGGATGTCGCGTTAGTGTATACGGCCACGGTCATCCACTCCTATGAGGAGATGCTCAAGAAGACCCGCAAAGCCGTCAACGAAATCGTCAATAGGTATGGTCCGACAAAGCCCAAAAATCCTGAAAGGCATCGCAAGCCTGCCCGCTAAGTTCCTGATTCTCTTGATCAGGATTTATCAGGTGACCTTGTCGCCCTGGCTTGGGAAGAGTTGCCGCTACACCCCGACTTGCTCCAACTATGGCATCGAGGCCATCCGGAAATACGGCTTCTTCAAAGGCGGCTGGCTCACCTTCAAGCGCGTCCTTTCGTGCAATCCTTGGGGCGGAAGTGGTTATGATCCAGTCCCGTAGGGACGACATCTCAGTAAACAGGCGACGTGAGTCCCTGCCTAACGAAACAACATATCAAAGATGAAACGCATACACATCCTCATCCTCGCCCTGCTCCTCCCCATAGGCCTCGTCGCCCAAGAGAAGCAGAACAACTTCGAAATCGCCAAGAGCCTCGACATCTACAACAGCCTCTTGCGCGAACTCAACCTCAACTACGTCGACGAAATCAACCCGGGCGAACTCAACGAGGCCGCCATCAAGGCCATGCTCGACGGACTCGACCCCTACACGGTCTTCATCCCCGAGTCGGACATCGAGAACGCCAAGTTCATGACCACGGGCGAATATGGTGGCATCGGCGCCCTCATCCAGTACGACGGCGAATACACCCGCATCTCGGAACCCTACGAGGGCTGGCCGGCACAGAAGGCGGGACTCATCGCCGGCGACGTCATCCTTGAGGTGAACGGCGTCGACTGCCGAAAGAAGAACACACAGGAAGTCAGCAACTTGCTGAAAGGCCAGCCTGGCACCGAAGTGACGCTGAAAATCAGGCGTTACGGTCAGGACAAGCCTTTGACGATGACACTGAAGCGCGAGAAGGTGAAAATCGACAACATCCCATATTACACGGTGTTCGACAACGGCATCGCCTATCTCTCGCTGAGCGGCTTCACCCGCGACGCGGCCAAGGAGATGAAGGAGAAGCTCGTGGAGATGAAGAACAACCACCAGCTGAAAGGCTTCGTCCTCGACCTGCGCGGCAACGGAGGCGGCCTGATGAACGAGGCAGTTGATATCGTCAACCTGTTTGTTCCCAAGAACAAGGTTGTCGTTTCGATGAAAGGCAAGGCGACTACGGCCAACAGCGTACATCCCACTACCAACGAACCTATCGACTTGGAAATTCCCTTGGCTGTCTTGGTGGATGGCAACAGCGCCTCGGCCAGCGAGATTGTGGCAGGCGCGCTCCAAGACTATGATCGTGCCGTTATCATCGGACAAAGGACCTTCGGTAAGGGCTTGGTGCAGAACATCTTGCCGTTGAGCTACAACACGCAGATGAAGGTCACGGTGGCCCATTATTACATCCCCAGCGGTCGTTGCATCCAGGAAATCGACTATTCGCACAAGAAAGATACTACGCAAACCAAGGCCGACTCGCTCGGCAAGGCTTTCAAGACCATGGGCGGACGTACGGTCTACGAAGGCCACGGCATCATGCCCGATGTGAAGGTCGACCGCGACCCCTACGCCACGGTGACGGCCTACCTCTACGGCAAGAACTACATCTTCGACTACGCCAACAAGTTCTACAGCGAACACCGTAGCATCGCCCCCGCCGCGACCTTCCAAATCGACGAGGCCACCTATCAAGACTTCATGAAGTTCGTGAAAGACAAGAACTTCACCTATACCACCGACAGCGAGAAGGAAATCGAAAGGCTGAAGAAAGTGGCCAAGGAAGAAGGCTACCTCGACAAGATACTGCCCCAAATCGAACTTTTGGAGAAGAACCTCGCCGCCGAGAAGGAGAACGACCTCCTCAGCAACCGCAAGGACATCGAGGAACTGCTGCGCTCCGAGATTGTGGGACGCTACTACTACCAGAAAGGCCGCATCGTCGCCTCACTCAACGACGACCCCGACCTGAAACGCGCCTTCGAGATCTTGCTCAACACCAACGGCAAGGACGAATACCATAGCATACTGAGCGGCAAGTGATGACGGCGCAGGCTTCCATACGGCCCTATCTCAACCAAGCCTACTTGTTGGGCCTGCTGATGATGGCCGTTGGCCTGACGCTCTCGCCCTTCCTGATGGGCATGGCCAACTTCTGGCTCGTCCTCGTGTGGCTTACTGACGGCTTTGCCAACCGCGACTTCAAGGAAAAATTCACTCGCTTTTGGCACAACAAGGCCGCCGTAGTGTTGGCGCTTTTCTACCTCATGCACGTCATAGGCCTGCTTTGGACTTCCGACTTCCAGTATGCCATGAAAGACCTTCGCGTGAAGCTGCCCATCTTGGTCTTGCCTTTCGTCATGTCGTCGATGCCGCCCTTGGACCGCAAGCGTTTCGATGTCGTGATGCTCGTCTATGTGCTTTCGGTATTTGTGGCTACCTTGTTCAGTTTCAGTCGCTTCGTGCGTCACGACTACGACGACATCCGCGACATCTCGCGTTTCATCAGCCATATCCGCTTCTGCCTGAACATCGTCTTCTGCATCGCCATTGTCGGGTATAGTCTTTTCAGTCGTCGGTCGCCTTGGTGGGGCAAGGCCGTGCAAGTGCTTCTGCTGTTTTGGTTCGTCTGCCAAATCCATATCTTCGAGTCGCTGTCGGGCTATGTGATCCTCGCTGCCGTTGCAGTCGTTTCGGCAGTGTATGCCTTCCTGCGCTGGAAAACCGCGAAAGGCTGGCGCGTCGCCGTCGGCATGGCGGCTTTGGCGGTCGTGGCATTAGCGGTCGCCATTGTGTGGCACGAGGCGAAGCCCCTCTTGAAGGTGGAGACCGTTGACTTCAACAGTCTGGAACAACAGACGGCGCAAGGCAACCCATATATGCACGACACCCTTCACTATCCCGTCGAAGACGGCAAGTTTGTGGGGCTTTATTATTGCAGGCCGGAGCTACAGGAGGCTTGGTCGCAACGCAGCGACTTGCCTTTTGACGGGTTGACCGCCAACGGCGAGAACCTTGAGGCAACGTTGGCCCGCTATCTCACCTCGAAGGGCTTGCGTAAGGATGCCGAGGGCGTTTTGTCCCTCGCCAACGACGACATCCGCAACATCGAGCAAGGCATCGCCAACTACAACAACTGGAAGCATCCGGGCTTGCGGGCGCGGCTATCGTCGACGCTGTTCGAGTATAACCTTTACCGTCGCTTCAACAACCCCAACGGAGGCTCGCTCTCGCAACGCATCGAGTTCACGAGGGCCTCGTTCCACATCATCAAGCAGCACCCGTGGATTGGGGTGGGTACGGGCGACGTGCCGAGGGCCTTTTCGCTGGCTTACGACGAGTTGCAGTCCCCTCTCAAGGAAGAGTTCCGCTTTCGCGCCCACAACCAGTATTTGGCCATCACCGTGGCTTTCGGCTTGGTCGGGTTGGCGTTTTTCCTCTTCGTGCTGCTTTACCCTTGGCTCGCCTCGCGCAAAAGCCACACCTATTTATATATGGTGTTTCTCAGCATCATGCTGCTGTCGATGTTGGCCGAAGACACCCTTGAGACCCAGGCGGGCGCGTCGATGTTCGCCTTCTTCGAGGCTTTGCTGCTGTTTGCCTATCCTGCTGAAAATGAGACTAAAAAATAGATGATATGAAAAAGGAACAATTTGTTTGCCCCTACACGGTGTATGAAACCGTCGATGAGCTTCCTCCGGCGGATGCCGAACTGATGCGCAAGGCCCACGAGGCCACAAGAAACTCCTATGCGCCTTATTCCAAGTTCAACGTGGGTGCGGCGGTGCGCTTGGCCAACGGCCAAATCGTGACGGGCAACAATGTTGAGAACGCGGCCTACCCCAGCGGCCTTTGCGCCGAGCGTGTGGCCATGTTTGCGGCGATGGCGCAGTATCCGGGCGTGCCTTTTGAGGCTTTGGCGGTGACGGCGCATTCGTCCACCAAGCGAATCGCCGAACCTGTCGCCCCTTGCGGAGGCTGCCGTCAGGTGATGGTGGAGGCCGAGCAGCTGTCGAAACGCCCTTTGCGGGTGATGTGCCAAGGCGAGGAAGGCCCCATCATGGTCTTCGACGGCATCGAATCGCTGATGCCGTTCCTCTTTTTGGATAAGTTCCTCAACTAAGCGAAGGTAAACAGCAGGTTGCCGAAGAAATTCCACAGTGTGGAAGCACCTACGGCAAATACCTTGCTGAGGTAGAAGTTCCATTTCAGCTTGCCGTTGAGCAGGTAGACCGTCAGCGTGTCGATGCCCAAGCCGATGAGCGCGATGAGGAAATACTTGGCGTATTCCGCCCCGATTTGCGGGTTGGTGCTTTGGAAGGTCCACACGCGGTTGAGGATGTAGTTGGTGGTGGCGGCGACGACGAAACCCAAGATGTTGCTCAGGTATTTGTTCCACTTCAGCCATTCCTTGCAGACGTAAGTCACGCCGAAGTTGACGAACACGCCCGAAAAGCCCACCACGCCGAATTTCATGAACTTCAGCAAAAACTCCCACGACCATTCTATTTTGAGCAACAGCGCTTTCATCGTTTTCGAATTGCCCTGCAAAAATAGAGAATAAATCCCTACCTTTGCGCAAAATTTCGATGATGAACGACGTCAAGCACATTTCCATCGAGGATTACGACTATCCCTTGCCCGAAGGACGCATTGCCAAATATCCCTTGGCCGAGCGCGATGCTTCGAAGCTTTTGGTGCTGAAAGACAATGGGATAAGTGAGTCGCAATTCAGGTATGTCGGCGATTTCCTGCCCGAAAACGCCTTGTTGGTCTTCAACGAGACCAAGGTCATCCGCGCCCGTTTGCAGTTCCGCAAGGCCACGGGTTCGCGCATCGAGGTTTTCTGTTTGGAGCCTGAAAACGACTATCAGGTGGCTTTCGCGGCAACTTCTCCCGTGCGCTGGAAGTGCTTGATAGGCAACGCAAAACGCTGGAAGGAGGGCAAACTCTCGATGGAGTTGACGGTGAACGGCGAGGCCGTGACGCTTCAAGCCGAGCGGTTGATGCAGAACGACCAATATGCCGAAATCGAGTTCTCGTGGTCGCCCGCGAGCTTGCCTTTCGCCACGGTGCTGGAAGCCGCCGGCGAGATTCCTTTGCCGCCTTACCTGCATCGCGATGCCGAACCCGACGACCGCGACCGTTACCAGACCGTTTTCGCCCGTTACGACGGCTCGGTTGCGGCACCCACGGCGGGACTTCACTTCACCCAGCCACTCATCGCCGCCTTGCGCGAAAAAGGGTTCATGTTCGATGAGGTGACCTTGCACGTCGGGGCTGGCACCTTCAAGCCCGTCGCGACCGACACCATCGGCGAACACGCTATGCACTCCGAAACAATCATTGTGCGTAAGTCGCTGCTACAGCATTTGATGACGCACATCGGTAAGCCCGTCATCCCCGTTGGGACGACGAGCACGCGCACCTTGGAGAGCCTCTATTGGATTGGCATGATGCTGAAGGAACAAGGCTTGGACTTGCGCCCGCTCCATGTCGGGCAGTGGTATCCTTACGGCGACCATGCGCCTTTGACCACCCGAGAAGCCCTGCAACTCGTTTTGGATTATCTCGACCGCCACGGCCTGACCCGCCTCGAAGCCAGCACCTCCCTGATGATTGCGCCAAGCTACAGGATGCGCGTCATCACGGGACTGATCACGAATTTCCACCAGCCGAAAAGCACGCTTCTGTTGTTGGTCTCGGCCCTCATCGGCGAGCGTTGGAAGGACTGCTATCGTTTCGCCCTCGACCACGACTTCCGTTTCCTCAGCTATGGCGACAGCTGCCTTTTTCTGACATGATTTTTTGGAACGATTTTTGCTACTATCAATATGTAATTTTAATAATCCTAAACAACATGAAGAAATCAATCTTATTTGGTGTGTTGGCGTTTTTTGCTGTCACCGCCATGGGTATCCAGAATGCAAATGCCCAAGAAGTAAAAGTCAAAAAGGCTGAGAAAGCCACTACGGTTTCTGTTGAAAAGCAAAAACCTTCAACTACCACAGCCGACCAAGCGCCGGTGAAGCAAAAGAAAGATGATTGCTGCGACTCCAAAACAGTGACCGCTGACCAAAAAAAGACCGCTGACTGCTGCGATTCTAAGGCTACCACTGCCGACCAGAAGAAAGTTGGCTCATCCGACCAAAAGAAGGTCAAAACCGATGTCAAGGCAAAGAAAGCTGATGGCAAGAAAGTGAAGAAAGCAGAGGACAAGTCGTCGAAACGAGTGACGACATCAAGTGCTCAGGGCACGAAATAAGCTACTGAGATGCTGGAAATAATGCGGAACAGACACCTTTGTTCCGCATTTTTTATCTCAAATCCTACTTAACCCTTCCCGAAAGCAACTCGGCATACTTCCGCAGGTGCTCTTTCCTCTCTTCGGGCAAGTCGATGGCCTCCAAAGCCTCGAAAGCCTTGCGGTCGTAGTCGAGCATGACCTGTTCCGAAGCCTCTTTCACGTGGAGACGGTCGTAGATGGCCTGCACTTCCTCGATTTTCTCCTCTTCGTCGTGGTCGACGCGCATGGAGAAAAGATGCACAAGGCGTTTGCGGTCGCTTTCCGAAGCCAATTCGAGGGCTTTCAGGTAAAGGTAGGTCTTCTTGTTGTCGGCAATGTCGCCGCCATGCCGTTTGCCGAAGGTGGCCTCGTCGCTGTACAGGTCGAGGATGTCGTCTTGCAGCTGGAAACTCATCCCGATGTTGATGCCGAAGTCGTAAAGATGCTGGATGTCAGCCTCTTTTGCGCCGGCTGTGGTGGCTCCCATCTGTAAGGCCGTGGCCAAAAGTACCGCCGTTTTCAGTCGGATCATCTCCAAATAGTCCCCAATCGTGACCTCTTTCTGCGTCTCGAAGTTGAGGTCCATCTGTTGGCCTTCGCAAATCTCGATGGCCACCTTGCCGAGTTGTTGCGCGATGGCGGCACCTTTCTCAGCCTTCAATGCGTATTGGAAAGCCAGGGCCAACATGGCATCGCCGGAGAGGATGGCGATGTCGGCGTTCCATTTCTGGTAGACGGTCGGCTTACCGCGTCGCAGCGGGGCCTTGTCCATGATGTCGTCGTGGATCAGCGTGAAGTTGTGGAAGGTCTCCAAGGCTAAGGCGGGCCAAAGGGCCTCCTGCTCGTCGCCGCCAAACATGTCGTTGGCCAGCAGGCAGAGCATGGGGCGGAGGCGTTTGCCGCTTTGCAGAAGGGTGTAACTGATGGGTTCGTATAGCTCAGTGGGTTGAC
>CALFIT010000280.1 GCA_937877465.1 uncultured Bacteroidales bacterium
CGATGAGGTGGTCGCCCTTCTTGCCCGTCGATTCGGGTGTGCAGCCGTTGCCCCACTTCTGCCAGGCCAACATGCTCTTACAGATGTGGATGCCACGGTCGTTGACCAAGTTGACGCGCACAACGTTCTTGCCGTTGGCCTTCATGATTTCCGACACGCTCCATCCGAGCAGGTTGTTGCGGATATGCCCCAAATGCAGGGGCTTGTTCGTATTCGGCGAGGAATACTCGACGACCACGTTCTTTCCCGAAACGGGTTTGCGGCCAAAAGTGCGGTTCTCGTGGTTGGTCTTGAAGAAATCCATCCAGAACTTGTCGGAAATCAAGAGGTTAAGGAAGCCCTTCACCACGTTGAACTTGGCGATCATGTCCGACTCCTTGATCATCTCGGCACCCAATTCGTTGGCCAACTGTTCGGGATTGCGACCCGCCAATTTCACGAAAGGGAACACCACGATGGTCATGTCGCCCTCAAATTCGGGGCGCGTCTTCTGGAAATTCACTTGCTGGACAGGGGGTTCCTGGCCATATAAAGTTGTAAACGACTTGATGAATAACTGTCTCAGTACTTGTTCTAACATAACGATGAAATAATTTGGCACAAAAATAGCAAAAAAGATGGTTAGGAAATAAAAAAAAACTACCTTTGCAGTCCGATGAAGTACCTAAACATGCCATCGGAAAAGATTATCGCCACGGAATCAGTCGATTCCATCACTTTGAATTTTCAGTTTTCTCCTTTTGGCGGTCACATTGTTGGCCGTCTTTTTTTTGCCAATGTCAACAAACTAAATCGATAAGCCTATGTCAATATCACTGAAAAACCGCAGCCTGATTTCCATCAGCGACTACACGCCTGAGGAGATCTGCCACGTCCTCGACATCGCCGAGGACTTCGAGAAGAACCCGCACCAGAACCTGCTGAACGGGCGCATCATCGCCTCGCTCTTCTTCGAGCCGTCGACGCGCACCCGCCTGAGCTTCGAGACGGCCATCCAACTCTTGGGCGGCAACGTCATCGGCTTCAGTAGCACCTCGGGCACCAGCATCCAGAAGGGCGAGTCGTTGGCCGACACCATCACGATGGTGGCCAGCTATGCCGACCTCATCGTCATGCGCAACCCCATCGAAGGCTCGGCACGCTTCGCCTCCGAAGTGTCGAAGGTGCCAGTCATCAACGCGGGCGACGGCGCCAACCAGCACCCCACCCAGTGCATGCTCGACCTTTATAGCATCCGCAAGACCCAAGGCACGCTCGAGAACCTTGAGATTACCCTCGTCGGCGACCTGAAATACGGCCGCACCGTCCACAGCCTCGTTGAAGCCATGTGCCACTTCAACGCGAAGTTCAACTTGGTCTCGCCCGTCGAGCTGAAGCTGCCGAGCGTCGTCAAACAGCACATCAAGGACCGCAAGCTCGAATACCACCAATACACCGAACTCGAAGAGGCCATCCCCCACTCCGACATCATCTACATGACCCGCATCCAGCGCGAGCGCTTCCCCGACCCCGAAGAATATGAGAAGGTGAAGAACTCGTATGTGCTGCGCAACGCCATGTTGGACAACTCGAAGCCCAACTGCCGCGTGCTGCATCCGCTGCCGCGCGTCAACGAGATCCATGTGGATGTGGACGCCAACCCGAAGGCCTACTACTTCCAACAGGCACAAAACGGCGTCTATGCCCGCCAGGCACTCATCGCTTCAATCTTAGGTCTAAAATAAAAAGTCAAACGTTATGGAAAAAAGAAAAGAACTGACCGTTTCAGCCATTGAAAATGGCACCGTCATCGACCATATCCCCGCCGACAAAGTGTTCCAAGTCGTCAAGATCTTAGGCTTGGACAAAGTCAACACGCCCGTCTATTTCGGCACCAACGTGGAAAGCAAGAAATACGGCACCAAGGGATTCATCAAAACGTCCAACAAATACTTTGCCCCTGAAGAGGTCAACAAGATCGCCCTCGTCGCCCCAACCGCCTCCATCATCGAGATCAAGGACTTCGAGGTCGTCAGGAAGCAAACCGTCAGCATCCCCGAACGCATCGAGCACATCGTGAAGTGCTTCAACCCCAACTGCGTGACCAACAAGGAGCACGACGTGCCGACCAAGTTCACGGTCATCAAAGACGCCGAGGGCAACATCAAGCTGCACTGCCACTACTGCGAGAAGAACACCACGCAGGACAAGTTAGAGTTCATCTAATCATGAAAAAAACCGGTATCATCATCGCCATCGTTGCAGGCGTCGTCCTCCTTTGGGGCGTCGGCACCTACAACGGTTTGGTGAAAAAGCAAGAGGCCGTCGCCAAGGCCTGGAGCCAGGTGGAAAACGTCTACCAGCGTCGCGCCGACTTGGTGCCTAACCTCGTGGCCGTGGTGAAAAGCTACGCCGAATACGAGCAAGGCACCCTCGTCGCCGTGACCGAAGCCCGTGCCAAAGCCGCTGCCGCAACGGTAAACACGGAGAATTTCGACGAAAACGAGTTCGCCGACTTCGAGTCGGCGCAAGAAGCGTTGGGCAACTCGCTGAGCCGTTTGCTCGTTTCGGTGGAGAACTACCCCGACCTGAAGGCGAACGAGGAGTTTCTGGCCCTGCAAGCGCAACTGTCGGGCTGCGAGAACCGCATCCTGACCGAGCGCGAGCGTTTCAACGAAACGGCCAAGGCCTACAACCAGAGCGTCCGCCGCTTCCCGAGCAACCTCATCGCCAAGCTGTTCGGCTTCGAGAAACGGCCTTATTTCGAGGCTGATAACCGGGCGGAGAAAGTGCCAGAGACATTTTAAACAGACCAGTATTATAAGAAACCGACCGCCCATATCAATCCAGATGGAATCCTTAGGCGGTCGGTTTCGTTATAGCAGTCTTTCTCAAGCCTGCGCCGTTGGCGTACCAATCGGGAATTGGGCGACATTGCTGCCCATGTCCTGGATGGTGCCATACTGCTGCTCGTACTTGGCAAGGTTGTCGGCCAAGGCCTTGTAGAGACGCTTGGCGTTCAAAGGGTTCAAGATCACCCTTGAGCGGACTTTCGCCTTGGGCGTGCCGGGCATCATCTGGGCAAAGTCGACGATGAACTCGTTGGGCGAGTGCGTGATGATGGCCAAATTGGAATAGGTACCCTCGGCCACCTCATCGTTGATTTCGATGTTCAGTTGGTTTTTCTGATTGTTTTCCATGTCCTTTTTCTTTAAAAAGCAGGGACAGCCTCGCAGCCGTCCCCGCTTCGGATTTTTTTGACTTATCAAATGGAAGCCTTGGCTTGCAGCTCCTCGTATTCGTCCATAGAGCCTACAATCAAGTCTTCGTATTCGCGCAGACCCGTGCCGGCAGGGATCTTGTGACCGACAATCACGTTCTCCTTCATGCCGATCAGGTAGTCCGTCTTGGCAGCGATGGCCGCGTTGGTCAGCACCTTGGTGGTCTCCTGGAAGGAGGCTGCCGAGATGAAGCTGTCGGTGGCCAAGGCCGCACGGGTGATGCCTTGCAGCACTTGGGTGGCCGTCGCCGGACGTGCGGGACGCACCGTCGGCAGCGTCAAGTCCTTACGCTTCAGTGCCGACTCTTCCTCGCGGAGCTTCATGGCTGAAACGATTTCGCCCTTTTGCAGCTTCTCGGAAGCGCCGTTGTCTTCCACATAGAACTTGCCGTAGATGTCGTCGTTTTCGGCTTGGAAAGTCAGCTTGTTCACCAACTCGCCTTGCAGGAAGCGGGTGTCGCCCGGGTCGATGATTTCGACCTTGCGCATCATTTGGCGCACGATGACCTCAAAGTGCTTGTCGTTGATGACCACACCTTGCTGACGGTAAACGCTTTGCGCCTCGTTGACGATGTATTCCTGAACCTTCATCGGGCCCATGATGGCCAAGATGCTGGCCGGCGTGATGACGCCTTCCGAAAGCGGTTGGCCAGCCTTCACGAAGTCGTTCTCTTGGGCCAAAATCTGCTTCGAGGTCGGGATGAGGTAACGCTTTTCCTCGCCCGTCTTGGCCGTCACAACGACCTCACGATTGCCGCGCTTCAGCTTCTTCTCAAGATGGACGATACCGTCAATCTCGGAAACCACAGCCGGGTCGATGGAGTTGCGGGCCTCAAACAGCTCTTGCACACGCGGCAGACCGCCGGTGATATCGCCGCCGCCCGAAACGTTACGCGGGATGCGCACCAACTGGTCGCCAGCGGCAATCGCATCGCCTTCCTCGACGACGACGTGGGCATCGACGGGCAAGTCGTACGAAACCAAAGTCTCGCCGTTCTCGTCCACGATGTCGATGAGCGGGTTCTTGGCGCCTCTCCTACCCTCGATGATGACGCGCTCGTTGAAGCCCGTCTCAGCGATGGTCTCGTTACGATAGGTGACTCCCTCGATAACGTTCTGGAAGCGCACCTTACCGCTGTACTCGGAGATGATGGTGGCGTTGTAGGGATCCCATTCGCAAATCTTGTCGCCCTTCTTCACTTGGTCGCCGTTCTTGAAGAACAGCTTGGCGCCATACGGGATGTTGGTCGTCATCAAGACGACGTCGGTGTTGTTGTCGTGGAGCTTCATTTCAGCCGAACGACCGATGACAATCTGGTAGGTGTCGTTGTCCTTGTTGACCTCAACAGAACGCAACTCGTCGATTTCGAGGTAGCCGTCATACTTGGCTTCGGTGCTGTTGGCCACCAAGCCCTTCGATGCCTTACCGCCTTGGTGGAAGGTACGCAGAGTCAGCTGGGTACCAGGCTCACCGATGGACTGTGCGGCAATGACACCCACAGCCTCGCCTTTCTGAACCAACTTGGCTGACGACAGGTTGCGACCGTAGCAGTTGGCGCACACGCCGCGCTTCGACTCGCAAGTCAGCACGGAACGGATCTCGACGCTCTCCAAAGGCGATTCGTCGATGGCCTCAGCGATGGTTTCGTTGATTTCCTCGCCGCTGGCCACGATGAGTTCACCCGTCTGCGGATGGAACACGTCATGCAAAGCCACACGACCGAGGATGCGGTCATACAACAAGGAGTGCTTGCCGGGTTCCTTGATCTCCTCGCCACGCGAGATGGTCATGCCGCGCAAAGTGCCGCAGTCCTTCTCAGTGATGATGACGTCGTGCGCCACATCGACGAGACGACGGGTCAGGTAACCAGCGTCAGCGGTCTTCAAAGCGGTATCCGCCAAACCCTTACGGGCGCCGTGGGTGGAGATGAAGTACTCCAACACCGACAGGCCTTCCTGGAAGTTCGACAGAATCGGGTTCTCGATGATTTCGGAGCCGCCCGAGCCAGCCTTCATAGGCTTGGCCATCAGGCCTCTCATGCCGCACAGCTGCGACACCTGAGCCTCCGAACCACGAGCGCCGGAGTGAAGCATCATATACACCGGGTTGAAGCCTTGGTCGTCGCTCGACAACACCTTCATCACCTCTTGGGTAAGCTTGGCGTTGACGTCGGTCCAAAGGTCGACGATTTGGTTGTAACGCTCATTCGGGCCCATGAAGCCCATCTTTTCGAACTCACGAATCTCGGCGGCCTTGGCGTTGGCGTCGCTGATGAGGTTGCTCTTCATCTGGGGCACGAGGACGTTGCCCAGGTTGAACGACAAACCGCCCTTGTAGGCCTGATAGTAACCCATGTTCTTGATGTCGTCGAGGAACTTCGTCGTGACGGCGGTGCCTTCCATACGCACCATGTCGCCAACGATGCTACGCAACGACTTCTTGGTCAGCAGTTCGTTGATGTAGCCATAGTCCTCAGGAACGACTTGGTTGAAGATGACGCGCCCGACGGTGGTCTCTACCAATTTCTTCACGAGCTTGTCCTCCTCGCGCACTTTCACCCTCACCTTGATGACGGCGTGCATGTCGGCGCGACCCTCGTTGTGGGCGATGATGACTTCCTCGGGCGAGTAGAACGACATGCCTTCACCCTTCACGGGGTGTTCGGGCGTGCTCTTGCGAGGCTTGGTGATGTAGTACAGGCCCAAAACCATGTCCTGCGAAGGCAGCGTGATAGGTGCGCCATTCGAGGGGTTCAGGATGTTGTGCGATGCCAACATCAGGATTTGGGCCTCAAGCACGGCGGCGTTGCCCAACGGCACGTGGACAGCCATCTGGTCACCGTCGAAGTCGGCGTTGAAAGCCGTACACACCAACGGGTGCAAACGGATGGCCTTGCCTTCGATGAGCTTGGGCTGGAAGGCCTGGATGCCGAGACGGTGCAGCGTAGGAGCACGGTTGAGCAGAATCGGGTGACCCTTCAGGATGTTTTCGAGGATGTCCCAAACGACGGGATCCTTGCGGTCGACAATCTTCTTGGCCGACTTCACGGTCTTGACGATGCCGCGCTCGATGAGCTTGCGGATCACATAGGGTTTGAACAGCTCGGCGGCCATGTCCTTGGGCAGACCGCATTCGTTCATGTTCAGGTCGGGACCCACCACGATGACGGAACGGCCTGAATAGTCGACACGCTTACCGAGCAGGTTCTGACGGAAGCGGCCTTGCTTACCTTTGAGGCTGTCGCTCAACGACTTGAGCGGGCGGTTCGAGTCGGTCTTCACCGCACTCGACTTGCGCGAGTTGTCGAACAGCGAGTCGACGGCCTCTTGCAGCATACGCTTCTCGTTACGCATAATCACGTCGGGGGCGTTGATTTCCATCAAACGCTTCAGACGGTTGTTGCGGATGATGACGCGACGGTAGAGGTCGTTCAGGTCGGAAGTGGCGAAACGGCCACCGTCCAACGGGACGAGCGGGCGCAGCTCCGGCGGAATCACGGGCACCACCTTCACAATCATCCATTCGGGACGATTCTCGATGTGGTTGTTGGCCTCGCGGAAAGCCTCAAACACCTGAAGGCGTTTCAGCAACTCCTGTTTCTTCTGTTGTGCTTTCACCTCATTGGCTTCGGCACGCAGGCGGTTGGCTTCCTCGTCGATATTGAGGCGCGACAGCAGGTCGTAGAGGGCTTCGGCACCCATCTTGGCGATGAACTTGTTCGGGTCGTCCTCAGACAGGTATTGGTTCTCTATCGGAATCATTTCCAGCAGGTCGAGATATTCCTCCTCGCTCAGGAATTCGAGCTTGGTCACCTTGCGGCCTTCATTGTCGTTCGGGATTTCCTTGCCTTCCAAGATGCCGCCTTGAATCACCACATAGCGTTCGTAATAGATGATGGCATCCAATTTCTTGGTCGGGATGCCGAGCAAGGCACCAATCTTGTTGGGCAGCGAGCGGAAGTACCAGATGTGGGCGACGGGCACCACCAACGAGATGTGGCCCATGCGCTCGCGCCTGACCTTCTTCTCGGTCACTTCAACGCCGCAATGGTCGCAAATGATGTTCTTGTAACGGATGCGCTTGTATTTTCCGCAATGGCACTCCCAGTCCTTCACCGGACCGAAGATCCTCTCGCAGAACAAACCATCACGTTCGGGCTTGTAAGTACGGTAGTTGATGGTCTCGGGTTTCAGCACCTCGCCGTGCGAACGGGCAAGGATGGATTCCGGCGAAGCCAAACTCACAGTAATGCTAGCAAATTCGCTGTTTACAATATTATTCGTTGCCATATTTCTGATTTTTTACAAGCTTTATCAATTCAAGACTTTACCATTCTTATCCTTGAAAGTAATCTCAAGGCCCAATCCACGGAGCTCGTGGATCAACACGTTGAACGATTCGGGGATGCCCGGAACAGGCATGTTGTCGCCCTTCACGATGGCTTCGTAGGCCTTGGCGCGACCGTTCACGTCGTCCGACTTCACGGTCAGGATCTCCTGCAACACGTTGCTGGCGCCGAAGGCTTCCAATGCCCAGACCTCCATCTCACCGAAACGCTGACCGCCAAATTGGGCCTTGCCGCCCAAAGGCTGTTGCGTAATCAACGAGTAAGGTCCAATCGAGCGGGCGTGCATCTTGTCGTCCACCATGTGGTGCAGCTTCAGCATGTAGATGTAGCCGACGGTGGCAGGCTGGTCGAAAGGCTCGCCGGTCTCGCCGTCGTAGAGCTGCATACGTCCGTTGTCGGGCAAGCCGGCCTTGCGCATGTACTGGTTGATCTCTTCCAAAGTCGCACCGTCGAAGATAGGCGTGGCAAACTTAAGGCCCAGTTCATGGCCTGCCCAGCCGAGCACGGTCTCATAGATCTGGCCCAAGTTCATACGCGAAGGCACGCCCAAAGGGTTCAGCACGATGTCGACAGGAGTGCCGTCGGCGAGGAAAGGCATGTCCTCGGCACGGACAATCTTCGACACGATACCCTTGTTGCCGTGACGACCGGCCATCTTGTCGCCAATCATCAGCTTGCGCTTCTTGGCCACATACACCTTGGCCATCTGGACGATGCCGTTAGGCAACTCGTCGCCCACGCTGGCCACATACTTCTCGCGGTTGAACTTGCCTTCGATTTCCTTGTACTTGACGGTGTAGTTGTCGATGATGGCGCCGATCATCTTGTTGATCTTCTCGTCCGACGTCCACTTGTTGGGGTTGACGGAGAGGTAGTCGATGTCATACAGTGCCTTGGCCGTGAACTTCACCTTCTTGGCGATGAGTGTCTCCTTGAAGTTGTTCTGCACGCCGGTGGAAGTGTGGCCGTTCAGCAAGGTCATCAGCTTCTCGACGAGCACATCCTTCAGTGCGGCCAATTCCTTCTTGCAGGCGGCATCGATCTTGGCGATGTCCTCCTTGTCCTTGGCGCGGGCCTTGCGGTCCTTTTGCAGACGCGAGAAGAGACGCTTGCCGATGACCACGCCCTTCATCGAAGGACCGGCCTTCAACGAGGCGTTCTTCACGTCGCCGGCCTTGTCGCCGAAGATGGCACGCAGCAGCTTTTCCTCTGGCGTGGGATCCGACTCGCCCTTAGGCGTGATCTTGCCCACGAGGATGTCGCCTTCCTTGACCTCGGCGCCCACGCGGATGATACCGTGCTCGTCCAAGTCCTTGGTGGCATCGGTGCTCACGTTGGGGATGTCGTTGGTCAGCTCCTCAAGGCCGCGCTTCGTGTCACGCACCTCAAGGGTGAACTCCTCGATATGGATGGAGGTGAACAGGTCTTCCTTGACGATGCGCTCCGAAATCACGATGGCATCCTCATAGTTGTAACCCTTCCAAGGCATGAAGGCCACCTTCAGGTTGCGGCCCAAGGCCAAGTCGCCGTTTTGCGTGGCGTAGCCTTCCGTCAGGATCTGGCCGAAGGTCACACGGTCGCCGCGACGCACGATGGGCTTCTGGTTGATGCTCGTGTTTTGGTTGGTACGCGCATACTTGATGAGTTCGTAGGTCTTCACGTCGTCGTCGAAGCTGACCAAGCGTTCGTTGTCCGAGCGGTCGTATCTGATGACGATCTTCTTCGAATCGACAAAGATGACCTCGCCCTCGCCTTCGGCAGTGATAAGAACGCGCGAATCCTTGGCAACAGAGCGTTCGATACCAGTGCCCACGATAGGACTTTCGGGATTCATCAAAGGTACAGCCTGACGCATCATGTTCGAACCCATCAGGGCGCGGTTGGCGTCGTCGTGCTCCAAGAACGGAATCAACGAGGCGGCGATGGAGGCAATCTGGTTGGGTCCCACGTCCATCAGGTTGATCTCGTCGGGAGTGACGATAGGATAGTCGGCGATGTAACGCGCCTTGATCTCCTTGTCGGTAAACCTGCCTTCGTCGTCAACAGGCGTGGTGGCCTGGGCGATGATCTTGTCTTCCTCAAGCTCGGCGGTCAGGTAGACCGGATCCTTCTTGAAGTCGACCTTGCCGTCAACCACTTCGCGATAAGGTGTCTCGATGAAGCCGAGGTTGTTGATCTTGGCGAACACGCAGAGCGACGAAATCAAGCCGATGTTGGGACCTTCAGGGGTCTCGATGGTGCAAAGGCGGCCATAGTGCGTGTAGTGTACGTCGCGCACCTCGAAACCGGCGCGGTCGCGCGACAGGCCACCGGGGCCGAGGGCGGAGATACGGCGCTTGTGCGTGATTTCCGACAACGGGTTGGTCTGGTCCATGAACTGCGACAGCTGGTTGGTGCCGAAGAACGAGTTGATGACCGACGACAGGGTCTTGGCGTTGATCAAGTCGATGGGCGTAAACACCTCGTTGTCGCGCACGTTCATGCGCTCGCGGATGGTGCGGGCCATACGGGCCAAGCCCACGCCAAACTGGGCTTGCAGCTGCTCGCCCACGGTGCGGATACGACGGTTGCTCAAGTGGTCGATATCGTCGATTTCGGCCTTGCTGCTCAGCAGTTCGACCAAATATTTGATGATGGCGATGATGTCTTCCTTCGTCAGCACTTTGACGTCATCGGGGATGTCGAGGTTCAGCTTGCGATTGATGCGGTAGCGGCCCACCAATCCCAAGTCATATCTTTTGTCGGAGAAGAACAACTTCTCGATGATGCCACGGGCCGTTTCCTCGTCGGGCGGCTCGGCATTGCGCAACTGGCGATAGATGTATTCGACAGCCTCTTTCTCCGAGTTACAAGTGTCTTTTTCCAAGGTCTTGAAGATGACCGAGTAGTCCGAGATCCTATCATTCTCGTCGCGTTCGGCCTCGCAGTGCAGCAGGATGGTCTTCACACCGCTATCCACAATCTTCTGGATGTGCTCCTCTTCGAGGACCACGTCGCGGTCGATGATGACCTCGTTACGCTCGATCGACACGCATTCGCCCGTGTCTTCGTTGACGAAGTCTTCAAAATAGGTGTGCAGCACGCGGGCGGCCAACTTGCGGCCAAGCACGCGCTTCAGACCGGCTTTCGAGACCTTCACCTCTTCGGCGAGGTTGAAGATGTCGAGGATGTCCTTGTCGGTTTCGTAGCCGATGGCACGCAGCAAGGTGGTGATAGGCAGTTTCTTCTTGCGGTCGATGTAGGCATACATGACGTTGTTGATGTCGGTCGAAAACTCCATCCACGAACCCTTGAACGGGATGATGCGGGCCGAATACAACATGGTGCCGTTGGCATGCTGGCTCTGGCCGAAGAACACACCGGGCGAGCGGTGCAGTTGCGAGACCACGACGCGCTCGGCCCCGTTGATGACGAAAGTGCCGCGAGGTGTCATGTACGGGATCATGCCGAGATACACGTCTTGAACGACGGTCTCAAAGTCTTCGTGTTCCTCGTCGTTGCAGGAAAGCCTCAGCTTTGCCTTGAGGGGAACGCTATAGGTGAGTCCACGCTCGATGCATTCTGCGATGCTGTAGCGCGGGGCGTCGATGTAATAATCGAGGAATTCGAGTGTGAAGTTGCCTCTTGCGTCGGTGATGGGGAAGTTCTCGGCGAAGACCTTGTAGAGGCCCTCGTTTTTCCTGTTGTCGGGATTGGTCTCCAATTGGAAGAAATCCTGGAATGACTGAAGCTGAATATCCAGGAAGTCAGGATATTCGAAAGGCTTCTTTATCGACGCGAAGCTAATTCTTTCAGTTGATTTTGTTGCCAAGGTATTGAATGTTTTTAGGTGAATATTGGGAAAGACGGACGAACGAAAGGGGAATTTTCGCATAAAGCGAAAAATCGGCACAAACCTCAGCCCCAAATTTTGACCTTCGGGACTGAGGTTGAATGCCGTTGTTTACGGAGTTGAATCCTTTATTTCACTTCCACTTCTGCACCAGCTTCTTCGAGTTGAGCCTTCAGTGCATTAGCTTCGTCTTTGCTCACGCCTTCCTTCAGGGCCTTAGGAGCTGCGTCAACGAGTTCCTTGGCTTCCTTCAGGCCGAGGCTGGTGAGTTCCTTCACCAACTTCACGACTGCCAGCTTCTGAGCACCAGCGCTCTTCAGGATGACGTCGAAAGAAGTCTTTTCTTCAGCAGCGGCGGCAGCACCACCGGCAGCAGGAGCAGCAACTGCAACAGCGGCGGCTGCGGGTTCGATACCGTATTCTTCCTTCAGGATGGTAGCGAGTTCGTTCACTTCCTTCACGGTAAGATTGACTAATTGTTCAGCAAAAGCTTTAAGATCTGCCATTTTACTTTTATTTTTAATTGTTAATACTTGCTTTAATGATTTGTATGATTCCTATTCGATTTCTTATTCTGGTCTTTCGGACAAGGTTTCGAGAATGCCGCTCAACTTGTGGCCACCCGATTGCAGGCCGCTGATGACGTTCTTCATCGGCGATTGCAGCAGGGCGATGACATCCGCGATGAGGTCGTTCTTCGACTTGATGCTGCACAGCGCGTCGAGCATGTCGTCGCCGACATAGCAGCACTCCTCGATGTAGGCACCCTTCAGGATGGGACGGTCACTGGTCTTACGGAAATTCTTTATCAGTTTGGCGGGAGCGTTGCCGGTCTCGCAAAACATGACTGCGGTTGATCCTTTCAGAACGTCGTACAGACCTTCATAGTCCTTCTCCATCTGCAACATGGCCTTATGGAACAAGGCGTTCTTGACAACGATCATTTTCACACCACTATTGAAGCATTGCCTTCTCAACTGGTTGGTCTTCTCGGCGTTGAGGTCGGAGACGTCAGTCAGGTAGAAGTTGGGGCATGCCTTCAATTCACTGAGCATGGAGTCGATGAGGACTTGTTTATCTTCTTTTCTCATTTCAATAACTTCCTTTCATTTTAGTTTGCTACTGATTTGACATCGATCTGCACACCCGGGCTCATCGTGCTAGAGATATAGATGCTCTTCACATACGTACCTTTAGCAGCTGCTGGTTTCAACTTGATAACGGTTTGGATCAGTTCCTTGGCGTTATCAAAAATCTGTTCCGGAGAGAAACTGACTTTCGCGACACCTGCATTGATGATGCCGTACTTGTCGACCTTGAAGTCGATCTTACCGGCCTTCACTTCCTGCACAGCCTTAGCTACATCCATCGTAACGGTTCCTGTCTTTGGGTTGGGCATCAAGCCGCGAGGACCGAGGATACGGCCCAGGGCACCCACCTTAGGCATGATGTTAGGGGTAGTGATCACGACGTCAATATCGGTCCAACCATCCTTGATCTTTTGGATGTACTCATCCAGACCAACGAAATCAGCACCAGCGTCAATGGCTTCTTGGGCCTTGTCCGGGTTGCAGAGAACCAGGACGCGGACGACCTTACCCGTTCCGTGAGGCAGCGTGACCGAACCGCGCACCATCTGATTGGCCTTGCGCGGGTCGACGCCCAAACGGATGTTCAAGTCAACCGAAGCATCGAATTTGGTGTAAGTGATTTGTTTTACGATATTAACCGCTTCACTCAAGGAGTAACTCTTGCTTTTGTCGAACTTAGCCAAAGCTTCTTTCCTCTGTTTGGATACTTTTGACATTTAACTAACTTTTTTGTGTTCTACAAATGCATGAAAGAACTTAGTCTTTCTTTAAAGGTGATTCGCCGGTTATCTTCACTCCCATGCTGCGGGCCGTTCCGGCAACCATTGACATGGCTGACTCGACGGTGAAGCAATTCATGTCCTTCATCTTGTTGGTCGCGATTTCACGCACTTGGTCCCAAGTCAACGAACCGACTTTCGTACGGTTAGGCTCCTTCGAACCGCCTTTGATCTTCGCTGCCTCGATGATGGAGACCGCCACGGGCGATGCCTTCACGATGAAATCGAAAGACTTGTCCTTGTACACAGTGATGATGACGGGCAAGACCTTGCCGGCCTGATCCTGCGTACGGGCGTTGAACTGCTTGCAGAATTCCATGATGTTCACACCCTTCGAACCCAAGGCGGGACCGACGGGCGGAGCGGGATTCGCGGCTCCTCCTTTAATTTGCAGTTTAATTAATCCGCTTACTTCTTTTGCCATTTCTAAATCCTTAATTAAGTGTTATAAGGCAACAATTTTAACTCACACATACCAGCTTAGCTCTCCAACTTCACCTGGAAGAAACTCAGCTCCAACGGCGTCTTGCGACCAAAGATCTTCACGGCCACCTTCAGCTTCTTCTTCTCTTCGTTCACCTCTTCGATGATTCCGTTGAAAGTGCTGAAAGGACCGTCGTTGACGACGACGGACTGCCCCACCATGAACATGACATCGCTGCCGGCGCCCATGCCTTGAAGCTCGTCCACCTTGCCAAGGATGCGCTTCACCTCTTGCGGGCGAAGCGGGTCGGGCTCGCCATTCGTGCCGAGAAAGCCCAGCACGTTGGGAACATTCTTGATGACATGAACGACCTCGCCCACCAAGACAGCCTCCACAAGCACATAGCCCGGCAAGTAGTTACGCTCCTTGCATACCTTCTTGCCGTTCTTGACCTCGAAGTACTTCTCGGTTGGAATCAAGACCGTTGGGATGAGGTCTTGCAGGTTCATTCTCTTGATCTCGGATTCGAGGTATTCCTTTACCTTCTTCTCCTTACCCGAGATGGCCTTGAC
>CALFIT010000281.1 GCA_937877465.1 uncultured Bacteroidales bacterium
AACAATCAAAACGGTGTAAATCAAAATCTTGATGTCCAAAGCGAGGCTGACATTCTCGATGTAGAGCACATCGTATTTCAGGCGTTCCACCATCTCGTCCACATTCTCGGCATAGCCGTATTTCACCTCGCCCCAGCTGGTGATGCCGGGCTTCACCTTGAGCAGCAGGCGGTAATATGGAGCCTGTTCCATGATCTTGTCGATGAAATATTGCCTTTCGGGACGATAGCCCACCAACGACATGTCGCCTTTCAGCACCGTCCAAAACTGCGGGATTTCGTCCAAGCGCACCTTGCGCATGAACTTGCCGAACTTGGTGATGCGCGGGTCGTCGTCGCTCGACAGCTGCGGCGTGCCACTCGACTCGGCATCGACCCTCATGCTGCGGAACTTGGCCATCTTGAAGGGCTTGCCGCCTTTGCCGATGCGTTCTTGCACATAGAACACGGGGCCTTTGGAGGTCGACTTCACGATGATGGCGCAAACCAAGAACACGGGCGAGAGGACGACAAGCGCCAAAGCCGAGGCTACGATGTCGAAAGCCCGCTTCACCACCCGCTGCCACACGGGCATCAGCTCGGGCGTGACCTGCACCAAGGGCGCCTGCCAGATGGCCGACTGCTTGACCGTGCCGAAGACCAAGTCCTGCATGGCGGGGATGATTTTCACGTTGGCGTCGGTCGTGTCGACCACGGTGAGCAGCACCTTCATCGTTTCCACCTCCGAACGCTCGATGGCGATGACGACCTCCTCCACGTCGTTTTCCTTCACGATGCGCTCGATGTCGCGGTAGGAGCCGAGATGCGGCAGAAACTCGCCCAACTTGTACTCGCTCTTGTCGTACACGTTGAGGAACCCGATGACGCGCCGGCCCGAAGGCTTCACCTCCTCCTCGATCTCCTTGAAGATGGCGCAGGCGTTGTCGTTGCTGCCCACAATCAAGGTGTTGAACCCGATTCTTTTGCTACGAATGCGCGAAATCACCGTGGTGGTGATGACGAGGCGTGGGATGTAGGTCAAGACGAACTGGAAGGTGAAAAGCGCGATAAACGACTGATAATAAGATTTATATGAAGTCACTTCATCGTCGAGGATGACCACGAAGAACAGGATGACCACGCCCAACAGGGTGATGAAAAACGTCTGTCCCAACTCCTTGAGGCGCGATTTGTAATACACCTTTTCGTAGGCACCCGTTATGGCATGGAGGATGATCCATCCTATCGGGATGAAGACGACCCCAATCCAGAAACTCTGCGTGGCAAACGAATGCGTGATGCGGTCCCAATAGTTGATGTAAAGGTCCTCGTGCGCCTTGCGGAAGAAGTAGAACAAGGTCCAGGCCAAAATGGACGCAATCCAATCGGCGAAGAGATAGATGTAAGCCAACTTTTTCTTGTTCATAGCTTGCGGTAGAGCAGTTTCAGGTTGTCGAAATAGTAATAGCGGCGCTCGCTGATGGGGTGATACACATTGCCATAGAGCACGTCGTAGTCGGTGGTCAGGTCGGAGGTGAAATAGACCTTGAAGGCCGAGGCCGACGTGTGGTTGTTCATCGTAGGCCCGATGTTGATGTAGATCTTGTTCCAGCGTTGCGGCTTGTCGTGTTCCTTGTCGGTAGGCGTCACCTTCACCAAGGGCCACTGCGTGATTTTGTAGTCCTCATAATACTGCACGCCCACAAAGAAGGTGTCGTTGCAGTTGTAGTCCATTTCGAGCAGGCAATACACGCCGCCCATATTCTGATACACAGAGTCGAACTCGTTGGCGGTGACAATGGTGAAGTCCAACGAGTCGGGCGGCAGCTCCACCTTGCCCGAAAAGAACGAATTGACGGAAGTCCAGGCTTCGTCGCCGCTGATGCGGACGATGCCGGTGTCGCTGGTCGAGGCCGGCAGCAGGGTGTTGGCGTTCTCGAAGTCCTCCATCCAGGCCACGGTGGTGCCCTCGTCGTGGGTGTAATAGCTGAGCACGGGGCTGAGGTTGACGATGCTGTCTTCCACGAGGTTCAGGTTCTGGTAGACCAAAGGCTTGTAGAAAGGGTAAGGCGCAGGCGTGGCCGAGATGCCGTTGGTATAGATGCCGCCGTAGATGGCCACCTTGTGCTGGCCTTTTTTCAGGACCGGGAAGGTGGACGGCAGCTCGAAGCACCCAAGGATTTGGTCGTCGACATACACCCATGCATCGGGGATTTTCGACGTGGCGGCGCCATACACCGAATAGTCGGTCAGCGGATCGAGCGTGATGGCGTCGATATGGATATAGGAGGGCACGGTCTGCGAGCTTTCAAACTTCTTGCACGACGAAAACGCGCACATGAGCGACAAGAGGCCCAACATGACGGACAAGGTAGCTTTTCTTGACATAGTGATTGATTTGTTATTAAGGTAACGGCGTGAGGATAGGTTTATTGTAGGCATCAGACTTTATTTCTTCACTCGGGCTGCCGACTCGTCGACGGCGGCGAGGATGCGGTAGGCCAACTTGAGCACGTTGATGCCGTCGTCGATGCTGACCGTAGGCGTGGTGTTGTGGATGATGGCGTCGTAGAAGCTCTCCAATTCGGTCTTGATGGCGTTGATGGGATGGATTTCGGGCCGCTCGAAGGTGATTTGCTTTTCGGTGCCGTCGCCCAAGGTGAGCGTCGCGGAGAGCGGATTGGTGTCGTCCACCTCGTCGTTGATGCGGATGATCTCGGCCACCTTATCCAAGAAGTCGACGGAGATGTAGGCCCCTTTCTGGAAGATGCGCGTCTTGCGCATGTATTTCAGGGAGAGGCGCGAAGCCGTGAGGTTGGCCACCGTGCCGTTCTCGAACTCGATGCGCACGTTGGTGATGTCGGGCGTGGGGCTGACGATGCCAACGCCGCTCGCGCTGACATGGTTGACGCGCGACTTGACGATGGTCAACAGGATGTCGAGGTCGTGGACCATGAGGTCGAGGACGACGGGCACATCCGTGCCGCGCGGGTTGAACTGCGCCAAGCGGTGCGCCTCGATAAACAGCGGCTCGGTGATGAAAGGCTCAGCCGCGATGAAGGCCGGATTGAAGCGTTCGACATGGCCTACCTGCACCTTCACGCCTGCTTCGTCGGCCAACTTCTTCAAGGCGTTGGCTTCGTCGGGCGTGGCCACGATGGGTTTCTCGATGAAGACGTGCTTGCGCTTCTGCAAGGCTTTGGAGGCACACTCGAAATGGCGTATCGTAGGGGTGACGATATCCACCACATCGACAGCGTCGATGAGTGCATCAATAGAACTGAAACTTCTGATTTTCAGCTCGTTCTCCACCTGTTCGGCAGTATCCTTGGCTGGGTCGTAGAAGCCCACCAAGTCGTAATCGGCGATTTGCTTGATGCAGTTGATATGGATTTTGCCGAGATGTCCGGCACCTAAGACTCCTATTTTCAGCATATTTCAAAATTTTCGCAAAAATAGTGTTTTTCTCTTTGCGAAGCGTCGGTTTTTTGCCGTAATTTCGCGGCATGAACTCCAACCGTCATTGCGAAGTATGAAGCAAGAAGACAGCTATCGTCACAAAGGCCTGCGCAAGCAGCTCGTCGACCAGTTGCGCACCAAGGGCATCACCGACGAGGCCGTGCTTGCGGCCATCAACGAGGTGCCGCGCCATGTGTTCCTCGACTCCTCCTTTGTCGAACTCGCCTATCAGGACATGGCCTTCCCCATCGGCTCGGGGCAGACCATCTCACAGCCCTCCACCGTGGCTTTCCAGAGCCAGCTCTTGCAAGTCGAAAGCGGCATGAAGGTGCTCGAAATCGGGACGGGTTCGGGCTATCAGGCCTGCGTGTTGGCCGCCATGGGTGCCAAGGTGTTCAGCATCGAGCGGCAGCGCAACCTCTATTTCAAGACCAAGGAGATTCTCGAACAACTCCCTTTCCGCGTCAAGACTTTCCTCGGCGACGGCTACGAGGGCTTGCCCACCTACCAGCCTTTCGACCGTGTCATCATTACGGCAGGCGCACCGAGCGTCCCCGAAAAGCTCGTGGAACAGATGAAAGCCCATGCGGTCATGGTCATCCCTATGGACAACGCCGATGGCGAAGGACAGACGATGCTGAGAATCACGAAGATGGAAGACGGCACGCTGAAGGAAGAGGCTTTTGGCGACTTCAAGTTTGTGCCGATGCTGAAAGAGATCGGGAACGACTGAGCCTATTTCAGGATGCTCTTCAGTATTTCCTGTGTCACTTTGCGTGTGGCGGTATTCACTGCGGTTTGACCGGCTTTTTTGGCGGCCTTTTTCACCGTTGAGCTGGTGCTTTTGGTTGCGGAAGACTTTTTGGTGGTCGATTTTTTCGTCGACGAGCTGGTTTTCTTTGTTGAGGCTTTCGTCGTGCCGCCCAAGACGCTCTTGCCGATTTGCGTACCGATGCTACGGGCGAAGCTCGATGCCGCCGCGCCTATCATCGTGCCGAGGATGCCACGTTTGATGGATTTCGAGGTCTTCTCTTTCTTCGCCTTCTCCTTGGCGGCCTTGGCTTCTTCTTTTTCCTTCTCTTTGGCGGCTTTTTGGGCTTCGGCGGCTTCCAACTCCTGTTGTTTGGTTTCTTCCAATTGCTGGTTCACTTCAGTCAGCACCTCGTAGGCACTCTCGCGGTCGACGAAATTCTCGTATTCCTTGATGTTGTCGGGGGCGGCGGCGTTGATATCCAAACGCTGTCCGGCAGTGATGGCTCCTATTTGGCTCAGCGGAAAGAGAATTTTGGCGCGTTCAACAATCGAGGGCGAGCCTTTCGCATCGAGGAAAGAGACCAAGGCTTCGCCTGTTCCGAGGTCCATGATGGCTTCTTCGGTCTTGAAGTCAGGATTGGCGCGAAATGTTTGTGCAGCAGCGCGGACGGCTTTCTGGTCTTGTGGTGTAAAGGCACGGAGGGCATGTTGCACACGGTTGCCCAATTGGGCCAAGATGTTGGCAGGCACATCGCTCGGTACCTGGGTGATGAAATAGATGCCCACGCCTTTGGAACGGATGAGCCTAATGACTTGTTCTATCTTGTCGATCAAGGCTTTTGAGGTGCCTTCGAAAAGCATGTGGGCTTCGTCGAAGAAGAACACGAGCTTGGGCAAGTCCATATCGCCGACCTCGGGCAAACGGCTGTAGATTTCGGTCATCAGCCACAGCAAGAAGGTGGAGTACAGCTTCGGGTTGAGCATCAGGCGATCGGCAGCGAGCACGTTCATCACGCCTTTCCCGTTCTCAACGGCAAAGAGGTCTTCGATATTAAAGGCAGGCTCGCCAAAAAACTTTTCGCCTCCCTCCGACTCGAGTTGCAGGATAGCGCGTTGGATGGCTCCGATGCTGGCCGGAGCGATGTTGCCATATTCCGTGGTGAACTTGGCCGCATTTTTGCCCACGAAATCGAGCATGAGGCGCAGGTCTTTCAAGTCGATGAGCAAGAGGTTGTTGTCGTCGGCAATGCGAAACACGGCGTTGAGCACCCCTGCTTGGGTTTCGTTGAGCTGCATGAGTCGGGCCAGGAGCTGCGGACCCATCATGGAGATGGTGGCACGCATGGGATAGCCCTGCTCGCCAAACACGTCGAAAAAGCGCGTCGGGCAGCCGCTGAAGCGTTGAGGGTTGAAAGTTGAGCGTTGAGAGTTGGCTTCCTCCGCGTTTTCAACAGGGAAGAACTCCGGAAGGCGTTTCTCGATGAAGCTGCTCATCTGTCCCGCCTGGCTGATGCCGGAGAGGTCGCCTTTCATGTCGGCCATGAAGCAAGGCACGCCCGCCTGACTGAAGGACTCGGCTAACACTTGCAGGGTCACGGTCTTGCCGGTGCCCGTGGCGCCCGCTATCAGGCCGTGGCGGTTGGCCATCTTGCCCACCATGTTGATGGGGCCGTTGTCGCAATGCGCGATGTAGAGTTGGTTGTCGTCGGTGTACATATTCGTAGGATTTAAGATTCAAGATTTAAAATTTAAAATTCAAAGATTCCGCATTCCGCATTCATCATTCCGCATTCATCATTCCGCATTTATTCTAAACCGTAAGTATTTGATGCTCAGTCCTTGGTCGAGCCACATTTGTTCGTAGAAGGTGCGGATGGTCTTCACTTCGAGTTCGTCTTGGTTGGCATAAAGGTCATCGGTGGCATAGAGCAACGGAAGTCCTTGTTTTTCAATCACATCGTGTAGGGTAAACTCATACATGATGGGGCTGTCGGTCTTGAGGTTGAGGATGCCGTCGGGGCGGACGATCTTGCGGTAGCGGTCGAGGAATTCGGGCGAAGTGAGGCGGTGCCGCGCATTGCGCACGCCCTCGCCCGGGTGCGGGTCGGGGAAGGTGACCCAAATCTCAGCCACTTCGTCCTTGGCGAAAAAGTGCTCGATCTGGTCGATGCGTGTACGGAGGAAAGCCACATTCTTCAAGCCTTCCTCGTTGCTCTGTTTCAGGCCGCGCCAGATACGCGCACCCTTGATGTCGACACCTATATAATTAATGTCGCTGTGCGCTCGCGCCAAGCCGACGGTGTATTCGCCCTTGCCACAGCCCAACTCCAGCACAATCGGGTTGCCGTTGTGGAAAAAGTCCTCGTGCCACCTGCCTTGCAGCGGGAAGCCCTCGCCTATGATGCGTTCATAACTGTATTCGAACAAGTTAGGGAAGGTCTTGTTCTCGGCAAAGCGTTCTAGTTTGTTTTTCTTCGACATGGTTCCAATTATTTGAGTATCCAAGCCTTGTATTCCGTATTGGCCCTGATTTCGCGCAAGGCGGCGGTGGCTTCCTCGTCGGTGGCATAACGCCCAAACGACACGAACCACTTGCTGCCCCTCTGCTCATAGAAGGCTTGGGCGTAGCCTTTGTCTTTCAATGTGTTGGCCAGCCGCTCCGCGTTCTCCTCCTGCGCGAAGCACCCCGCGATGATGCGGATGTTGGCTTCCGCGACTTCGACCGAAGGCACTTGCGGCTGTTCTGGTTCTTGCTGTGGTTCAAGCTCTTGCGGCGCGACTATCTCGGTCTTCCAAGTCTTGGCCTCCGGCGTGACGACCGTCCAAGGCTCGACCTCGGCAGGCCGCCCCGTTCCGAACCATTTGCCGTAGTCGACGACCTTGAAGTAGTGGAGTCCATAGCCCACGCCGGCCAAAAGCAAAAGCCCCAAAACGACCCACAGCCAGCCAAGGCTGCGCGGCTGTCTGTCGTCATCGTCGTCATCGTCGTCGTCATGCACGGCCTTTTCGTCGACGGTGACGGGCGTGTTCTTGTCTTTCTGTTGCTGTTCAATCTCGGCCTTGATTTCGTCTTTCGTCTTCGAGCGCAGCACCGGCTCGGGCGTGAAGTCGCACAAGCCGAAGGCATCGGCGTTGTAGTTGAGCGTCGTGGCCTGTTCAAAAACGAGGTCGCCCGCCCAATCGTAATAGAGCGTGCCCACGTCGTTCAGCGGCACTTTCTTCCCCGTTTTCAAGCTGTTGAAGCAGTCGGAAACAAACATGGCCAACAAACGTTGGGCTTCGTCCTTAGGAATCTCGTTTTTGTCCGACAAATAGTTGATTACCAAATCGTTGTCTTCTCTCAGATTGGCATCAAAACTGATTTCGCTCGACGGCGAGGAAAAATAATTCGCCACGGGTTTCACCTTGGCCGAAACGGGTTTCTTGACAAAGGCGCCCAAGCCCGGCACCACCACGGTGTCGCGGACAAACAGCAGGTCTGATATGGCTTGTGCAATGGTAATCATCTCTCGTCAACAAGTTGGTTTTGTGCAAATTGTTCGGCCTTGGCCAAGTCGGAAGGCGTGTCGATGGAAACGTTTTGCGATTGTGTGACGGCCAAACGAATCGACAGGCCGTTTTCGAGCCAACGCAGCTGTTCCAGCGACTCGGCGCATTCCAAAGCCGTGGGTTGCATCTCCGCTATCCGCCTCAGCGTCGGGGCTTTATAGGCGTAAATGCCGATATGTTTGTAGAAAACGCCCTTCGTGAGCCATTCCTTGCGGTCGATGTTGCGCATGAACGGCATCGGGTTGCGACTGAAATACAGCGCGTTGCCATTCTTGTCCATCACCACCTTCACCGCATTGGGGCTGAAAAGCTCGTCCTCGTCGTCGATTCTCATGGCCAACGAAGCCAACTCGGTGTCGTCACGCGAAATCAAGTCGACCAAGAGGTTGATTTGATTGGGTTCGATGAAAGGCTCGTCGCCTTGGATATTGATTACGGCATCGTATTGGTTTTCAAGCAAATCCAATGCCTCGCGGCAGCGGTCGGTGCCGCTACGGTGGTTGGGGTCGGTGAGCACATAGCGTCCGCCGAAGCCCATCACCTCGTCGGCGATGCGCACGTCGTCGGTAGCCACCACCACGGCGTCCAACTTCGACTTCCACGCCTGTTCGCACACACGCCTGATCATCGTCTTGCCTTTGATCATCGCCAAAGGCTTGCCGGGGAAGCGCGTCGAGGCATAACGGGCCGGTATGATTCCTACCACTTTCATTTTCAGAACAATCCGTTGAGCGAGCCTTCGATGCGGTCGACGACGGTGCTCAAGTCTTCGGGGTTTTCAAGTTCGATGTCATCGGTGTCGATGATGAGGAGTTTGCCGTCCTTGTAGCCGCTGATCCACTCCTCGTAACGCTCGTTGAGGTTGGTGAGATAGCTGATGCTGATGCTCTGCTCGAACTCGCGGTTGCGCTTGGCGATGTGGCGAATCAAGGTCGGCACCGAGGCCCGCAGGTAAATCAAGAGGTCGGGCGGCTGGAGAAACTTCGTCATCAGCTCGAACAGCGACTGGTAGTTCTCGAAATCGCGGGTTTCCATCAGCCCCATCGAATAGAGGTTGGCAGCGAAGATGTGGGCGTCCTCGTAGATGGTGCGGTCTTGGATGACGTCTTCGCCGCTCTTTCGGATGTCCATCACCTGACGGAAACGGCTGTTAAGGAAGAAGATTTGGATGTTGAACGACCAGCGTTGCATGTCTTCATAAAAGCTGTCGAGATAAGGGTTGTGCTCAACTTCTTCATAATGAGGCTTCCAGTTGAAATGCTTGGCTAAAAGGCCCGTGAGGGTCGTCTTTCCCGAGCCGATGTTGCCTGCTACTGCGATGTGCATAATGCGTGGTTTTTTGTTGGGTTATTGAAGTGGCTAAATTAAGGAAAAGTCGGCAAAGGGAGCGCAATTTTTTGCAGAAAAATAGCAAACCACTGAATATCAAACTATTTCGGAGCCTTTTTCACCAAAAAGATGCCCAACACGCAAAAGATGATATTGGGAATCCATGCGGCCAACGCGGGCGAGAGGCTTCCCGATATGGCGAAGGTCTTGGAGACTTGCATAAAAAGGATATAGGAAAACGCGATGCCGATGCCGATGCCGAGGTGCATCCCAATGCCGCCCCTCACCTTGCGACTCGACAGGGCCGCGCCGATGAGCGTGAGGATGATGACCGCCGCCGGCGCCGACATGCGGTTGTGCATCTCCACCTCGTAGGCCTTCACGCCCTCCGAGCCTTTGTCCTTCATGCCCTGGATGTGGTCGCGCAGCTCGAAGTAGTCCATCTCCTCGAAGTCCTCCTTCATCTTGTAGAGGTCGGTCGGATAGAGGTTCATCAAGGTGTCGAGGTAGCGGCCTCGTTCAAGGGTCTCTTCCGCCCCGTTGATGGTGCGGATGGCGTAGGGGTCGATGCGCCAGCTGTTGTCGGCCACGGTGTCGTGATACAGGATGTCGGACATCACCTTGTAAACCAATTCGTTGCCCTCATATTTCTCCCACGAGAACTCGTAGCCGTACTGCTTTGGGATGTTGTAGCTCTCCACATACACGAACTCGTCCTTCCCAATCTGCACATGCACGTTGCGGCCCGAGCTTTGCACCAATTTCTCCATATACTCGTCCTTGAACTGCCGTCTGATTTCGTTGGTCTTGGGAATCAGGAAGTTGCCGAAATAAAGCGACATGACGGCGATGGTCACGGCAGCCATCATGTAGGGGACGAGGAAACGCCAAAAGCTGATGCCGCTGCTGAGGATGGCCACAATCTCAGACCGCGACGCCATCTTTGAGGTGAAAAACACCACCGCGATGAAGGCGAACAGATGGATGAACAGGTTGATGTAATAAGGTATCGACATGATGTAGTAGTCGACCACCACCCTTTGCCAAGGCGCGTTGTGCTTGAGGAAGCTGTCGATGTTTTCCGACACGTCGAAAATGATGACGACCAAGATCAGCATCGAGATGGCGAAGAAGAACGTCCCGATGTACTTCTTGAAGATATATGCGTCGATCTTTCTCATTTACAAGCGTTTGGTCACTTTCTGGAGCATCATGTCGCGCCACTCGGCGAAGTCGCCACCGATGATGTGTTGCCTTGCTTCGCGCACCAACCAGAGGTAGAACCCGATGTTGTGGAGGCTGGCGATCATGGGGCCGAGGATTTCGCCTGCGACGAACAGATGACGCAGATAAGCCCTCGAATATTGTGCATCGACGAAAGTTTCGCCGTTGGGGTCGACGGGCGAGAAGTCGGTCTTCCACTTCTCGTTCTTGATGTTGATGATACCTTCGGCGGTGAAAATCATGCCATTGCGACCGTTGCGTGTCGGCATAACGCAGTCGAACATGTCCACGCCGCGCGAGATGCCTTCGAGGATGTTGGCAGGTGTGCCCACGCCCATCAGGTAACGCGGACGGTCTTTCGGCAGGATGGCGTTCACCAACTCGATCATCTCGTACATCTTCTCGGTAGGCTCGCCCACGGCCAAGCCGCCGATGGCGTTGCCGACGGCGTTTTTCGAGGCGATGTATTCCGCCGACCGCTCGCGCAAGTCGCGGTAGACGCAGCCCTGCACGATGGGGAACAAGGCCTGCTCGTAGCCGTATTTCGGCTCTGTGGCCAAGAAGCGGTCGCAGCAGCGGTCGAGCCAGCGGTGGGTGCGTTCCATCGACTGTTTGGCGTAGTTGTATTCGGCGGTGCCGGGCGTACACTCGTCGAAGGCCATCATGATGTCGGCCCCGATGCTGCGCTGGATGTCCATCACGCGCTCGGGCGTAAAGAGGTGCCTTGAGCCGTCGATGTGCGACTGGAAAGTGACGCCTTCCTCTTTCATCTTGCGGATGCCCGTGAGCGAAAACACCTGAAAGCCACCGCTGTCTGTCAGGATGGGCCGTTCCCAGCCGTTGAACCTGTGCAAGCCTCCGGCGGCTTCAAGCACGTCCAATCCGGGACGCAGATAGAGGTGATAGGTGTTGCCCAAGATGATCTGTGCCTTCACCTCGTCGCGCACGTCGCGGATGTGGCAGGCTTTCACGGTGCCCGCCGTGCCGACAGGCATGAAAATCGGGGTTTCTATCGGGCCGTGGCCGGTGTGGAGCACACACGCTCGGGCGTTGCTTTTCGGGTCGTTGGCGGCTATGTTGAAATTCATCGTTCTAATTTTGCGCAAAATTACGACTTTTTTCCCAACAATTTCCTATTTTTGCAAACACTTAAAAAAGTGAGCCATGCAAATCGTTTTCAACTATAACAGCCTAAGTTTCATCGTTTTAGTCATTTTTATCGTTTGCCTTGTCGTCCAATTGCTCTATCATTGGGGCTTCTTCTCGAAGGTGGCCTTCTACAAAAGGAGCGCCCGCCCGAAGCTCGACGAGGAGCTGGAGCCGGTTTCCGTCGTGCTTTGCGCCCGCGACGCCTACGAATACCTTATCGACTTGATTCCGGCCTTGCTCAAACAAGACTACCCTGACTTTGAGATTGTTGTGGTGAACGACTGCTCCGACGACGAGACCGAGGAATACCTGAAGGACTTGGAGCGCAAGGAGCCGAGGGTGAAGCCTGTGCAACTCAAGCAGCACCTCAACTTCTTCAACGGCAAGAAGTTTCCGCTTTCGATGGGCATCAAGTCGGCCAAAAACGACCTTTTGGTCCTCACCGACTGCAACTGCATGCCCGTCAACGACCAATGGCTGCGCAGCGTGGTGAACCGATACAACCAACGCACCGAAATCGTCATCGGCTACAGCCCCATCGTACACAAGAAGGGCAGCCTGAACCGCTTGATGCGTTTCGACACCCTGCAAAACGGCCTCCTCTACCTCTCCGCTGCCCTTAACCGCCATCCCTACATGGGTGTCAGCAAGAACCTGTCGTATCGCAAGGAACTGTTTTACAGAAACAAAGGCTTCATTTCGCATTACACCACCTCGATGGGCGACGACGACCTTTTCATCGGGCAGGTGGCCAACAAAAAGAACACCGAGGTGCTGATTGACGCCGAGAACGCCATCCTCACCACGCCGCCGAGCACCTTCCGCCTCTGGATGCGGCAGAAGAGCAGCCGCTACTCCACCGTTTCGCAATACAGCACTCGGGCGCGACTTTCGCTGAGCCTGTTCTATGCGTCGCAGCTCCTGTTCTATGTCTCGTTCATCACCCTGCTCTGCCTCAAGCCCGCTTTCACCATCACCAACGGAGCCGTTTTCTACATCCCCATCTTGGCGTTTTTCTTCCTCTTACGCTTTGGCACACAGATGATTATCTACCACAAAGCCTCGAAGCGTTTGGGCGAGAAAGGCCTCTTGCCCGGCTTGGTGATCTACGATTTCCTGTTTGCCTTCCTCAGCCCTTGGCAACGACTGATGGGCAGGATGAACTTGGGCGTGGAGTAATCTTATCCCTTGATCTGGATCGTGAACCCTTCGTCGATGAGCGGCTGCACTATTTGGCGCATCTCCTCAACGGTGAACTTTTGCAAGCATTCCTCGGGCGTGGGACGGTCGATGGTGTAGACCATCACTTCGCGCGGCCTCAAAAGACGCACGATGTCCATCCAGCCGTTCAAGGCTTCTGGCTTTGACGAGTCGAAGTTCTTGCTGCGCAGAAACATGGTCTGCAAGATGAAGTCGCCGCCGAATTGCTTCAGGGCCTCCAACACCTTATTAATATCATAGCCCGGCGCGGGGTGGTTGATGCTCTCGATGAGTTCATTCGTCGGCGCGTCGATTTTCATCGTCGGGTTGTCGACCTTGCGCAAGGCAGCAAACACTTCGGGTTTGTGTACCATCGTGGCGTTTGACAGCACCGTTATCTTCGAGTCGGGATAATACCGGTCGCGAAGCCTTATTGTGTCGTCGATGATTTGCGGGAAGTCGGGGTTGAGGGTCGGCTCGCCGTCGCCGCTGAAGGTGATGGAGTCGATGGCGACATCATCGAGTTGGCATTGTTTCAGCTTGGTTTCCAACGCTTGGCGCACATCCTCTGCCGTGGGCAGCTTGGTGTCGTTGCGCCCGTCCTTGTTCCATCCGCATTCGCAATAGATGCAGTCGAAGTTGCAGAGTTTGCCTTGTGTGGGCAGCAAATTAATGCCTAAGGAGCTGCCGAGGCGGCGGCTCCTTATCGGTCCGAAAACGGTTTCTTCCCTGATCATGACAGCTTATTTCGCGTACTGCACGGCCCTTGTTTCGCGGATGACCGTGATCTTGATCTGGCCGGGATAGGTCATCTCGGTCTGTATCTTCCTCGACAGGTCGTAGGCGATGCGGTCGGCGTCTTGGTCGCTCACCTTGTCGGCACCCACGATGACGCGCAGCTCGCGGCCCGCTTGGATGGCGTAGGTCTTCACCACGCCTTGGTACGACATGGCCATGTCCTCCAACTTGTTGAGGCGTTGGATATAGGCTTCCACCACTTCGCGGCGGGCGCCGGGACGCGCACCCGAGATGGCGTCGCACACCTGCACGATGGGCGAAATCAGGTTGTCCATCTCGATTTCGTCGTGGTGTGCCCCGATGGCGTTGCAGATGTCGGGTTTCTCCTTGAGGCGCTCGGCCACCTTCATGCCGAGGATGGCGTGCGGCAGCTCTTCTTCGTTCTCGGCCACCTTGCCGATGTCGTGCAGCAGGCCAGCACGTTTGGCGGCTTTCACGTTGAGGCCAAGTTCGGCGGCCATGGTGGCGCAGAGCTTGGCGGTCTCGATGGAGTGTTGCAAGAGGTTCTGCCCGTAGCTGGTGCGGTACTTCATGCGACCGATCATCTTGATGAGTTCGGGATGGAGGTTGTGGATGCCGAGGTCGATTGACGTGCGCTTGCCCGTTTCGACAATCTCTTGCTCCACTTGTTTCTCCACCTTGTGGACCACCTCTTCGATGCGGGCGGGGTGGATGCGACCGTCGGTGACGAGTTTCTGCAACGACAAGCGTGCGATTTCGCGGCGGATGGGGTCGAAGCCGGAGATGAGGATGGCGTCGGGGCTGTCGTCGATAATGATCTCGACGCCCGTCATCGACTCAAGGGTGCGGATGTTGCGGCCTTCGCGACCGATGATGCGGCCCTTGA
>CALFIT010000282.1 GCA_937877465.1 uncultured Bacteroidales bacterium
CGCGGGCGTTCTGCAAGGCCGTGCGGATATTAAGCACATTCTTCCCTGGATTGGGGTAAGCCGTGGCCACCGCAAAACCATGCGAATGCGCTTCCTCAACATCCAACAAATCAGAAATAGTGACTTTGTAAACAATAGCCTTGAGTTCTCCTGTCTCATTATTAAAAGTGTAACATGACACAAGGCAGCCCCCATCAGGAAAAGCCATCAAGGTAATGGGCAATTGCGCCAGCTTGGGATGTACAAAACGAATCTCACCCAACTTGTTCAAATTCTCGTCTAAACAGGCAATGTATGGATTGGTCATTACATCCATAACCCCTGCCACATACACCCTGTTTTCCGAATCGAAATCCAATGTATGCTCTCCTCCCCCCATATCCGCATACGGAGAAATCATCCCCCATGTATAATCCATTTGATTCATGTCCTGATCAAACATGCTCATGATGATGTTCTGGCCATCATCGGAATGGACCGGGTCGATAAAGCTGGAAATAGAATAAGTTCTACCAGTGCTGGGATTGAAATGATAGTCGGTGTAAGAACTACAATAAATGGGTCTAGAAACGGCGTCCACATCATCCACTCGGTTCACGAGATTCAGAGAAGAATCGAATGTATAGCAACCAAAAACGCAAAAGGCAGAGGTGTCCGTGCGCCACTTGACAATATGGATTCCCATGGAATCAGAAGTGGGTATGCAGCCATGATAGTTCACCTGTTGCGGATGGCGTTTCATTGAGCGTTCAGCCGCCACCTCTCCGGCAGCGTCGAACCTTACAATGCGAATGCTGTCTTGTATCGTACTGTAAGAGAGGAAGCACCCTCCGTCTTTATTGACAAGCACATGAACTTCCTTCGAGTCTCCTACCGTCTCAGGACAATCAAACCCGTACCAATCATAGTGTTCAAAAACTGGTATCATGTCGTCCCCAATGGTCACTTTATGGAACGTGGCTGTGTCACCGTCAAGTTGTTTTTCCAGATAATAGACAAGCGTTTGTCCCTTTTTGTTGGTGAACATTTCAAAATCGAGGATGGCTTCGTTTCTTGGCCAAAGCAAAATGGAATCCAGCAACAATCCATCATCATTATACTTTTTGATGGCAATGCCTTGCATGGACGAAGTCAAGGCAGTAATCTCATTGTCGGATGAATGGGTCATCAGCACCACCAAATCATCCGAAACGACGAACTCTTCAAGTTCAAAAACTTCCTGCGCTTGCATCGTCACCCCTCCCGCCGTCAGCAGGAGCGCAAGCAGGGTGAAAAGTCTGACATTTTTCATTTTTACTGCGGTTTGAGTTGTTTCGCGCACAAAATTATATCAAAATTCCACAGAAAAGACAAACAGAAGGGCAAAGTACAGATTTTTTTCAATAATGACTATTGAAAACCAATTAGTTAAGTTGTTTCGATTACAGATTTTTTTCGTCCAAAACCGTCGAAATCGGGTCGTTGCCGGCGGCTTTTTTGAGGTTGGAGCGGTATTTCATCACCGTGTTTTCGCTCAAGCCGAGCAGCGTGGCCTCCTCCTTGATGCGGAAGCCCAAGAAATTGAGCACGGCCACCGTACATTCGTTTTCGTTGAGGTCGGGACAGGCCGTTTTCAGCTTGCCCAAGGCCTTGGGGTAGGTGACCTCAAACTCGGCCACGATTTGGCGCAGCCTGTCTTGCTCGTCCGACCTGTAGATGGCGTTCACGCGCTTGAGCAGTGTTTCCAATGCGTGCTGCGAGGCTTTGTCCAAGTCCGACTGCAACCGGTGTTGCGCCTCCTTGACGCGCAGCACTTCGATTTCCTTGTTCTTGCGGTAGCGGTTGACGAACAGCCACAACAGCAGCAAGGCGATGGCCAACGTCGCAATCAGCAAGTAGAGTTTCAGTCGGTTGGTTTGATGCTCGTTTTCAATGCGTTGAAGTTCCATCTGGCGGTCGTATTCGTCCTTCACCTCGGCCAAGGCTTTCTGTTCTGCGCCGTTGTCGTCGGGCAAGGCCAACAACATGTCGGCAATGCGGGCTGTGTTTTCCTCGTCGCCCAAGGCCTTGTAGGATTGATAAAGGTTCTTCAGCAGAAATTTTGCGGGTGGGCTTCCCCCGGCCTCCATGACCAATTCGCCATAATAGACACAAGAGTCGTGTTGCTGCAACAGATTGAAAGCCCGTGATATAGTTCCGTATGTATCAATACGATAATAATTTAACATCCTATCATTGATGGTATCCGTTAGTCGAAAGGCTTCGCGACATTCTCCCAAAGATTGTTGGAGCAATCCCAAGCGTTCTTCCTCATCGGCATATTGTCCCATGTCATGCCGATACAAGCAATGTTCTGCAACACCAATGTGATAATAGGCACATTCCGCAACATTGCCGATGGCTTTGGCCGACTCGTACCCTTTTTGGAGATAATATAGGCTGCTGTCATGTTCATTAATCAGCGTGTAGGCGTGGCTGAGCATATAAGCCGAGGCCAAGTGTAAACGGTAAAGTTGTTTCGTTTCGTAAAATTGTTCCGAGATTTTCAGGTGCCTGAGGCCATCCTCTTTATATCCGCTTTCGAGATAGGACATGCCGAGCCGCTGGTGGATGGCGTATTTCAGGCGATCGATGATGTACTGCTCGTCGGTAGGTTCTTCGGAATAAAGCACCAACCGCTCGTCCACATGCTTGCATTGCTCGATGGTTTGCAAGGCCTTTTGGCGGTAGTCCATCCGGTCGGGGAGCGGGTTTTTCCAGCCTTTTTGCCAGTAGGTCATGGCCTCGTGGTATTTATCGTCGCTTCCCGAATAGTAGCTCTCGGCCTCGTCGATAAGCGAGTCAATCACGGTTTGGTTCATGTAGAGCATGGCCATCGTCCTTGCCTTCAGGATGCAATAATGCGCCTGTTCGTTCCTCGAAAGCACAGAAACGTCCAATGTGTCAAGGATTTGGAAGGCACTGTCGGGCTTCCTTTGGTGAAAGCCTTCCACGCGATAGAGCATGTCCTCCTCGGGCGGAGGAGGCGTGTTGTGGTTGGCGCACGAGGCCAACAGCGCGGCGGCGATGGCCATGATGATATAGGTGTGGTGTTTCATTTTTTCTGTGTGTTGGGTTAAGTGTTTTCGGGGACAAATAAGCAATTCCGCAAATCGGGTGGCGACTACTTTTTCCGCAT
>CALFIT010000283.1 GCA_937877465.1 uncultured Bacteroidales bacterium
CGCCAACAGGCTGAACACCGACCTCCACAAAAACGCCACGCAAAAGGTGGATGAGTTCATCGGCTTCTTGCCCATCCTGCAATTCGACGGCAGCAGCATGCAGATTGTCAACGCCACCGAAATCCTCGACTTTGTGGACAATGGGACGAGTGCCACTTTATTGGCCCGTCGTTGGAACAGCGCCACTTTGGTCAATGTGGACAATCTGACCTTGTCGAGAGTCCTGAACAACAAGGCGGCGATGGAGGCCATCATGAAGATTGAGGGATTCCGCGCCTTGGGTGGCGACATCATCGAGACCATCGTCAACAAGGCCGACAAAATCAAGAAGCTGAAGAAGAAAGGCGACGACATCACTCCAAAGGAGAAGAAGACGCTTTCCGAGGAAGAAAAAGAATACAAGAGCAAACGCAAGCAGGTGCAGGAAAAACTGATGAAGTTCGCCACGCGCATCCCGATTTTCATGTATTTGACCGACTATCGCGAGGAGGCCTTGACCGACATCATCCGTAAGTTGGAACCCGATCTGTTTCAGCGGGTCACCGCCCTCACCATCCCCGATTTTGAGTTGCTCGTCTCGTTAGGTGTCTTCAACAGCGACCAGATGAACGACGCCATCTTGAAATTCCGGCGTTATGAGGACAGCTCTTTGGAATATACGGGCGTCAACCGCCATTCGAACGACCATTATATTGGCACTTACGACAGTCGTGTCCTTCGTGATGAAGAAAGACGAATCGTGGCGAAATGATTTTTTTGTTTTACCATCTTTGCAACCCGGTTGCAAAACTTTTTCCGTTTCTTTGCAGCGGAAAACAATCAAAACTGTAAGAATATGGCACACGAACATCATCACGAACAAGAATGCTGCTCTCACGAGCACGAGCAGCATAACGAACACCAGCACCACGAGCATGAGTGCTGCGACCACGAACACCATCACGAGCATGGCCACGACCACGAACACCATCACCACGAGCACGAAGGCAGCCTGAAGAGCCAAATCATCAAGATTGCCGTCGCGGTGGTGCTGCTCATCGCGGCGGTCATCATCGAGAAACGGTTTGACCTTCCCACTTGGCAGCTGCTCCTCGTCTATCTCGTCCCTTACCTTTTCATCGGCTTCGACACGCTCAAGGAAGCCGCCGAGGGCTTGGCGCACGGCGAGGCCTTCAACGAGCATTTCCTCATGTCGATTGCGACCATCGGGGCACTTTGCATCGGCTTCCTGCCCGGTGCTGAGACGCAGTTTCCCGAAGCGGTCTTCGTCATGCTGTTCTTCCAAGTCGGCGAGCTCTTTGAGTCCTACGCCGAAGGCAAGAGCCGCGAAAGCATCGCCCATCTGATGGACATCCGCCCCGACGTGGCCAACGTGGAACGCGACGGCAAGGTGGAGAGCGTCAGCCCCGAACAAGTGGAGGTGGGCGAGACCATCTTCATCAAGCCCGGCGAGAAGGTGCCGCTCGATGGCGTCGTCATCGATGGCAACACCTCTTTGAACACCGTAGCCTTGACGGGCGAGAGCGTCCCGCGCGAAATCGCCGAGGGCGACGAGGTTATCTCCGGCTGCGTCAACCTGTCGGGCGTCATCAAGGTGCGCACGACCAAGAGCTTTGGCGAGAGCACGGTCTCCAAAATCATCGACTTGGTGGAAAACGCCACCGAAAGCAAGTCGAAGAGCGAGACGTTCATCTCGAAGTTCGCCCGCGTCTATACCCCGATTGTGGTCTTTGCCGCCATCGCCTTGGCCTTGCTGCCGCCGCTGTTCTCCGGCAACTTTGCGGGCGCGTTCCCCACTTGGCTTTATCGCGCCTTGATGTTCCTTGTGGTGTCGTGTCCTTGCGCCTTGGTCATCAGCGTGCCGCTCACGTTCTTTGGCGGCATCGGCGGTGCCTCGCGCAAGGGCATCCTCGTCAAAGGCTCGAACTACATGGATGTGTTGGCCAAGGTCGGCACGGTGGTCTTCGATAAGACGGGCACCCTGACGCATGGCCGTTTTGAGGTCACGGCGGTGCATCCCGACAGCTGCGACGAGCGTCAGCTGCTGCACCTCGCCGCGCATGTGGAGCATTTCTCCACGCATCCCATAGGGGCGGCCTTGCGCGATGCCTTTCCCGACGAGGCCAACGACGGCTGCCGCCTCAGCGAGGTGGAGGAGATTGCGGGTCATGGCATCCGCGCCCGCGTTGACGACAAGATTGTTTGCGTCGGCAACGCGAAGATGATGGATTCCATCGGCGCGAAGTGGCACGACTGCCACCATGTCGGCACGATCATCCATGTCGCCATCGACGGCGAATATGCGGGGCATATCGTCATCAACGACAAGATCAAGGACGACAGCGCGGAGGCCATCGCCGCCTTGAAGTCGCTTGGCGTGAGCCGCACCGTGATGCTCACCGGCGACCGCAAGGAAGTGGGCGAGGACGTGGCCACGAAACTCGGCCTGAGCGAATACCACGCCGAGCTACTGCCCGCCGACAAGGTGCGTTTGGTCGAACAAATGCTTAACTCTAAACTCTCAACTCTCAACTCTCAACTCGCCTTTGTTGGCGACGGTATCAACGACGCGCCCGTGCTGGCGCGTGCTGACGTGGGCATTGCCATGGGCGGTCTCGGCAGCGATGCGGCCATCGAAGCCGCCGACGTGGTGCTGATGGACGACAAACCTTCAAAAATCGCCCTCGCCATCCGCATCGCACGTCGCACGTTGCGCATTGCCAAACAGAATGTTTGGTTCGCCATTGGCGTGAAGGTCGCCGTGCTCGTCCTCGCCGCCTTGGGCATCGCGACGATGTGGATGGCTGTCTTTGCCGACGTGGGTGTCACCGTTTTGGCCGTCCTAAACGCCATGCGAGCGTTGAAGGTGAAGTGATGGCTACATCTGCT
>CALFIT010000284.1 GCA_937877465.1 uncultured Bacteroidales bacterium
CGCTCGGCACGGCGCACCATGCGACGCGCTTCGCGCGTGGTGCTGTCGCAGGCGCACATCGCCACGGCCAGCAAACAAACCAATATGCCTTGATGGGTTTTCATCGCTGCAAAGTTATGAAAAAAACGCGGATGGTGCGGCAAACCTTTCTCGTCGTCCGAACAATCCGTGTTTGACATACAAAAAAAGAGGGCCGTCGGCCCTCTTCTTGGTGTTGTCTGAATGTCTGTCGCTTATTCGGCAGGCTGTTCGCCCTTGCAGCAGCCCTTTTCGCCGCCGCAGCCTTGCAGACGACCCAAGATAAGGTCTTTCTGCTCGTCGAGGGTCATGTTCTCGAAGTTGTCCCACTTGGCCTTCATTTCGGCGCATTTGGCTTCGCATTCGGCCTTCTGTTCCTCGGTCATTTCGGCCATTTCTTTCACGATGTCTTCACCTTGTTCAATCAATTCGGCTCTCTTGGCATCCATCTCGTTGAAGATGTCGAGGGCTTTCTTGTTGAGCTCGGCTTTCGCTTCGTCGGTGAGGTTCTCCCAGTTGGCAAACTCGGCATTCAGAGCAGCCATCGGGCATTCTTGCTTTTCTTCTACGACCTCGGTCGTTTCTTCTTGAACGGGCTCAACGGCCTGTTCTTCTTGTTTCGGGGTGTTGTTGCAGGCCACCATGAAGAGGCAGGCCATTCCGAGAGTAAGAACTAATTTCTTCATTTTTAATGAGTTTTAAGTTGAATTGTTGGATTTTGAGTGCGCAAAAATACGAATTATTTTAATTGGTTGCCGAAAAATCGCTTTTTTTGTAAAAATTGTGTGAAAAAAGTCGTTTTTGGGTCGGCAAAAAATAAATAGGTGAAACCTTTTGCGGGATTGCATAAAATTCCTATTTTTGCGGCCAAAGTTTTTGCGGTTAATTATTTTGACCGCAAACTGAGTAACGACAAGTAAATCAACTAATTATAAATTCATTACTAAAACCAATAGAAATGGCAGAAAAGAAATTTTTGACATGCGACGGTAACCAGGCTGCGGCCCATGTTGCCTACATGTTCAGTGAAGTGGCCGCCATCTATCCTATCACGCCGTCGTCGCCGATGGCCGAGTATATCGATGAATGGGCAGCCAAAGGTCAGAAGAACATCTTTGGCGAGACCGTCAAGGTGGTCGAAATGCAATCAGAGGCCGGTGCCGCCGGTGCCGTCCACGGCTCGTTGCAGGCCGGTGCCCTCACCACCACCTACACCGCCTCGCAAGGCTTGTTGCTGATGATCCCCAATATGTACAAGATTGCCGGCGAGTTGCTCCCGGGCGTGTTCCACGTCTCGGCCCGCGCCCTTGCCGCCCAAGCCTTGTCGATCTTCGGCGACCATGCCGACGTGATGAGCGCCCGTCAGACGGGCTTCGCCCTGCTCGCCACGGGTAGCGTCCAGGAAATCATGGACCTTGCACCTGTGGCCCACCTTGCCGCCATCGAAGGCCGCGTGCCCTTCCTGCACTTCTTCGACGGCTTCCGCACCTCACACGAGATCCAGAAGGTGGAGGCCGCCGACATGGAAGCCCTCCGCCCGTTGGTCAACTGGGAAGCCCTGAAGGAATATCGCGACCGCGCCCTCAACCCTGAGCATCCCGTCACGCGCGGCACGGCCCAGAACCCCGACATCTACTTCCAGACCCGCGAGGCGCAGAACAAGTATTACGACGCCCTGCCCGACATCGTGGCCAAGTACATGAAGGAAATGAGCCGCATCACAGGCCGCCAGTATGCCCCGTTCACCTACTACGGTGCCCCTGACGCCACCGACATCATCGTGGCCATGGGTTCCATCACCGACGTCATCAAGACCGTCATCGACAAGGAGAACGCCAACGGCAAGAAGCTCGGCTTGGTCAGTGTCCACCTCTATCGTCCCTTCAGCGTGAAACACCTCATGGAAGCCCTGCCTCAGAGCCTGCTTGAAAACGTGAAGTGCATCACCGTCCTCGACCGCACCAAGGAACCCGGCGCCAACGGCGACCCGCTCTACTTGGATGTCGTCGAAGCCTTCAAGGAGTGCCCCTACAAGCCCGTCATCATCGGTGGCCGCTACGGTCTCTCCAGCAAGGACACCACGCCCGCCCAAATCATGAGCGTGTTCAACAATATGGCCGGTGAGAGAAAGAACCAGTTCACCATCGGCATCGTCGATGACGTGACCTTCCGCTCGCTGCCCGTGCTGCCTGAGGTCTCCATCCTGCCCCAAGGCACCTTCGAGGCCAAGTTCTACGGCCTTGGCGCAGACGGCACAGTGGGTGCCAACAAGAACAGTATCAAAATCATTGGCGACAACACCAACAAATACAGCCAAGCCTACTTCGACTACGACTCGAAGAAATCGGGCGGCTACACCTGCTCGCACCTGCGCTTCGGCGACCAGCCCATCTTGGCGCCTTACCTCGTCGGCACGCCCGACTTCGTGGCTGTCCACGTGCCGAGCTACCTCCGCAAGTACGACTGCCTGCGCGGTCTGAAGGACAATGGCACCTTCCTCTACAACTCGCCTTGGAGCGTCGAGGAAACCAAGCACCACCTGCCCGACTTCGTGAAGAAGTATTTGGCCCTGCACCATATTAATATGTATATCATCGACGCCACCAAGATCGCCGCTGAGATTGGTTTGGGCAACCGCACCAACACCATCCTCCAGAGCGCTTTCTTCAAGATTTCGGGCGTTATTCCTTACGACCTTGCCGTCGAGCAGATGAAGAAGTTCATCGTGAAGAGCTACGGCAAGAAGGGTGAGGACATCGTCAACATGAATTATGCTGCCGTTGACCGTGGCGGCGAAATCACCAAGGTGGAGATTCCCGCAGAGTGGGCCAACCTCGACTGCACCACCGACTTCGCCTTCGAGCACAACGACAACGACCCCGAGTTTATTAATAAGGTGATGCGCCCGATGGTCGCCCAGTGCGGCAACGACCTGCCCGTGAGCGCCTTCAAGGACATCATCGACGGCACCTTCCCGGCCGGCACCACCGCCTACGAAAAGCGCGGCGTGGCCACCGTCGTCCCCGAATGGAACCCCGCCAACTGCATCCAGTGCAACCAGTGCTCGCTCGTCTGCCCTCACGCTGCCATCCGTCCCGTCGTGATGACCGAAGAGGAGAAGAAGAACGCCCCCGCCTCGATGAACAGCATCGTCATGAAGATGCCCAAGGAGATGGCCGGCATGAACTTCCGTATGCAGGTCAGCGTGATGGACTGCACGGGCTGCGGCAACTGCGCCGACGTGTGCCCCGCCAAGGAGAAGGCCCTCGTGATGAAACCGTTCGAGAGTCAGCTTGGCGAAGCCGAAAACTGGGAGTACGGCCAGAAGAAGGTCGCCTACAAGGACAACCTCATCGACAAGTACGCCAACGTGAAGAACAGCCAGTTTGCCCAACCGCTGTTCGAGTTCTCGGGTGCCTGCGCCGGCTGCGGCGAGACGCCTTACATCAAGACCATTACGCAGCTGTTTGGTGAGCGTATGCTCGTCGCCAACGCCACGGGCTGCTCGTCCATCTACGGCGGATCGGCTCCCGCGACGCCTTACTGCAAGAACAACCGCACGGGCAAGGGTGTGGCATGGGCCAACTCCCTGTTCGAGGACAACGCCGAGTTCGGTCTCGGCATGGCCACCGCTACCCGCAAGATGCGCGACCGCGTGGAACGCATCATGAAGGAAGCCATCGCCGAGTGCAAGTGCTGCTCCGACGAGCTGAAGGCCATGTTCCAAGAGTGGATCGACAACCGCGAAGACGGCGTGAAGACCGCCGAATTGGCTCCGCGCATCATCGCCGAGTGCGAGAAGTGTGGCTGCGACTACTGCAAGCAAATCGTTGACCTGAAAGACCATTTGGTCAAGAAGAGCCAGTGGATCTTCGGCGGCGACGGTTGGGCCTACGACATCGGCTTCGGCGGCCTCGACCATGTGTTGGCCAGCGGCGAAGACGTCAACGTCCTCGTCCTCGACACTGAGGTTTACTCGAACACGGGCGGACAAAGCTCAAAGGCTACGCCTGCCGGTGCTGTCGCCAAGTTTGCCGCTTCGGGCAAGAAAGTGCGCAAGAAAGACCTCGGCATGATTGCCAAGAGCTATGGTTACGTCTATGTGGCTCAGGTCGCTATGGGCGCAAGCCAAGCCCAGTATTTCAAGGCCATCAAGGAGGCTGAGGCTTATCCCGGCCCGTCGCTGGTGATTTGCTACGCACCGTGCATCAACCACGGCATCAAGATTGGCATGGGTCACTCGCAACTCGAAGAGAAGCGTGCCGTTGACTGCGGTTACTGGCACCTGTGGCGTTTCAACCCCGCCGAGGAAGACGCCGGACAGAACGGCTTCCACTTGGACAGCAAGGAACCCAACTGGGCCGACTTCCAGAACTTCATCATGGGCGAGGTGCGTTACAACTCGCTGCTCAAGACCTTCCCCGAGGAAGCCAAGGAACTGTTCACCAAGACCGAGCAGTTCGCGAAGCTCCGCTATGAAGGCTACAAGAGGCTGAGTGAAGGGAAGTGATTCCTATAAACATGAATGAAAAACAGCGCATCTGGTCAGGTGCGCTGTTTTTTTGCGCCTGCCACGATGTGATTGGCTGCCACGATGTGACAGCCCTACAACCCAGGGGTGAAATTGTCCCATTGGGTTGCAGGGCTGTCGTACCACGGCAGCCGCTTGTCATGGCGACCGAAAAATTATTTTTCTCAACCGATTTGTTTTCATCGAAAATCAATATCTTTGCAAAAAATTGAATGTCAAGGATGCGGCACGAAACGCAAAACAATCGCGTTATCTGACATAGAAAGAAATACTTATAAAAATGATAATCGACTTCACAGTTTCAAATTTCCGCTCGATAAAGGAGCCGCAGACCATCTCTTTTGAGGCGACTGACGACAGGCATCTTGAGGATTATTATGTCATCCAGAAAGGGGATTACCGGCTTCTGAAGATGGCAACATTAATCGGAGCCAACGCTTCGGGGAAAAGCAATATGCTTCAGGCGTATATGCATTTCATCAGACTGATGCGACTGCCTTGCGAGAACAAAACAGACAAAATCACATACGACAGGTTCGCATTCGACGAAGACAGTGCCAATCGTGACTCTTCGATAACAGTCAATTTCATCTGCGGGAATCATCATTACCGTTACTCCATCCTGTTCAACAACGACATGGTCGCGGAGGAGTCTCTGTCCTGCAAGAGTGCAAATGGCGGTGACATGGAAACCGTGTTCGAGAGAACAACCGACAGAGCTTCAAAAGTCTCTGCAATAAAACTACACAATGGCTATCAGCAATCGTCCGCAGAAATCGACAAGATGCTTCCCAATATTCTCCACAACCGTACGGTGTTTGGCGCATATCACAAAAGCAATGTGGACATCCCTTGGCTGAGAGAGGTTTCCGATTGGATGGACGCTTACCTGTTGCCTGTCGTCACAACCTCGGAGCAGGGTCTTCGCCAGTACACATCCAACCAAATATTCGACGGAAAGATCACGAAAGAGCAGGTCGCTTCTTTCCTGCGCAAAGCCGACGTTGGCATAAACGATTTTTCCGTCAGGAAAGTGGACACGCCGATCTCACCTTACTACGCTGCCGCAATAGTCAACGACAAAAGCACCCCTGACGACATCAGGGAGCAAGCCAAAAACACTTCGACGCTGCCCGATGCAAGGGTGAGGATGGTTCATGCGGGGGAACACGGCAGCTATGAACTCGATTTCGCCGAAGAGTCGCGAGGCACCCAACGTTACTATGAGATGGCAGGTGTCGTGTTGGCACTCATCAACACCCCACACATTGTCGCCATTGACGAACTGGAAAACGCGATGCACCCTGACCTGTACGAGCATTTCTTGGTCACATTCCTCTCAAACGCCAAAGAGTCGCAAATCCTATGCACCACTCACATGCGGGAGTTCCTTGCCGACAAAAACCTTTTCAGGGACGATTCGGTATGGATTGCCCAAAAGGACAAATACGGTGCCACTGAGATCTATTCCATAGCAGATTTCGACAAAGAGGAGTTGAAGCAGGTGGAAAACAGATACGGAGCATATAGGGCAGGCAGATTGGGCGGCATTCCGCAGCTTGGCGACACTTACGTTGAACCACTTAACACCGACAAGCAATGAGCAGAGCCACAAAACAACGCAAACTGAACAAAAGTGAAAAGTATTACTGTGGCACGCCTGACATCTATGCCCGTTTGGGTGGCAATGATGGCTTGGCGAAAGCGAGGAACAATGCAAAGCCTTTTCTCCCGTTCGACATCCAGACTTGTAGGGAGAGAGGTGTCTCCGAGATGAGCAAACTGTTTGACTACTTCGACACCATATAGGCCATGAGGGCTACAAGAGGCGGAGCGAAGGGAAGTGGGATTTCTAAAGCAAAAAAATGGACGGCACATGCCGTCCATTTTTTTGTATCCCAAAAAAGCCAAAGTGGAAACACCTTGGCTATTGCGGTGCATCAAAAATTTGCTTATTCTTCCTCAGCAGCGGCAGGGGCTTCCATCGTTGCGGCGGGAGCTTCTGTGGGGACGCTAGGCAGCACGCTCTCGATTTGCGAGCTGACTTCGCTCTTCGGGG
>CALFIT010000285.1 GCA_937877465.1 uncultured Bacteroidales bacterium
CGCCGTAGGCTTCGAGATGGAAGGGGTCGATCATGTTGACGTCGTTGAGGTCGGCGGTGGCGGCTTCGTAGGCCACGTTGACGGGGTGTTTCAGCGGCAGGTTCCACACGGGGAAGGTCTCAAACTTGGCATAGCCCGCCTTGATGCCGCGCTTGTGCTCTTGGTAGAGTTGGCTGAGGCAGACGGCCATCTTGCCGCTACCGGGTCCCGGCGCCGTGATGACGACGAGCGGGCGCGTGGTCTCCACATAGTCGTTGCGCCCGAAGCCTTGGTCGGAGTCGATGAGGGCCACGTTGTTGGGATAGCCTTCGATGATGCGGTGGTAATACACCTTGATGCCCATGCGTTCCAGACGCTGGCGGTAGGCGTCGGCGCTGGCTTGGCCGTTGTAGTGGGTGATGACGACGGAGTTGACCGTCAGGCCGCGACTCATGAACACGTCGCGGAGGCGCAACACGTCGACGTCGTAGGTGATGCCCAAGTCGCCGCGCACCTTGTTCTTCTCGATGTCGACGGCACTGATGACGATGACGATTTCGGCCACGTCCGCCAACTGCATCAGCATCTTCATCTTGTTGTCGGGCTGAAACCCTGGCAACACGCGGCTGGCGTGGAAGTCGTCGAAGAGCTTGCCGCCAAATTCGAGGTAGAGTTTGTCGCCAAACTTGGCAATGCGTTCCTTGATGTGTTCTGACTGGATTTTGAGGTATTTCTCGCTGTCGAACCCGTATTTTGCTGTGCTTTCCATAGTGCTTGAAATTTAAAATACGGGATGCAAAGATACTCATTTTTCAGACACGCAAACTTTTTTTTCGCTATTTTGGCAAAAAAAAATGGCCGTCCCAAAACGGAACGGCCAAGGTTCATTGTTGCGTCGATGGCTTACCAAGCGAAGAGCGGATAGTCTTTCATCATCTTGTTGACTTCAGCCTTCACCGCGTTGATCTTGCTCTCGGGAGCGGTCTTCACGGCGGGGTCGATGGCGCTGATGACGTCGTCGATCAGGTCGACGATGACGGCCATCTTGTCTTGCTTCAGGCCACGGGTGGTGATGGCGGGCGTACCGACACGCAGGCCGGAGGTCAGGAACGGCGAGCGGGTGTCGAAGGGTACCATGTTCTTGTTGACAGTGATGTCGGCAAGGACGAGGGTGTTCTCGACCATCTTACCGGTGATTTCCGGGAACTTGCCACGCAGGTCGATGAGCATCGAGTGGTTGTCGGTGCCGCCGCTGATGACGTCGTAGCCCTTGTCCATGAAGGCACGGGCCATGAAAGCGGCGTTCTTGCGCACTTGCATGATGTACTCCATGTACTCGTCGCTGAGGGCTTCGCCGAAGGCCACGGCCTTGGAAGCGATGACATGCTCGAGCGGACCGCCTTGGATGCCCGGGAACACGGCGCTGTTGATCAAGGCCGACATCATCTTCGTCTCGCCCTTCGGGGTCTTGCGGCCACGCGGGTCTTCGAAGTCGTGACGGATGAGGATCATGCCGCCACGGGGACCGCGAAGGGTCTTGTGGGTCGTGGTGGTGATGAGGTGACAGTACTCCAACGGGTCGTTCAAGAGGCCCTTGGCGATGAGACCAGCGGGGTGGCTGACGTCGGCCATGAGGACGGCACCCACCTTGTCGGCGATTTCGCGCATGCGCTTGTAGTCCCAGTCGCGGCTGTAGGCCGAAGCGCCGGCGATGATGAGTTTAGGCTTGCACTCAAGGGCAATCTTCTCCATCTCGTCGTAGTCGACGCGACCCGTTTCCTTGGCCACATGGTAGGCGACGGGCTTGTAGAGCATACCCGAGGCGTTGACCGGGCTGCCGTGCGAGAGGTGGCCGCCGTGCGAGAGGTCGAGGCCCATGAAGGTGTCGCCGGGTTCAAGCAGGGCTTGCATCACGGCCATGTTGGCCTGTGCGCCCGAGTGGGGCTGCACGTTGGCGAAGGTGGCGTTGAACAGCTGGCAGGCGCGGTCGATGGCGATTTGCTCGCTTTGGTCGACGATTTGGCAGCCGCCGTAGTAACGTTTGCCGGGATAACCCTCGGCGTATTTGTTGGTCATCACTGAACCCATTGCCTCCAGAACCTGCTCACTGACAAAGTTTTCCGAAGCGATGAGTTCGATACCGTGCATCTGACGCTCTTTCTCTTGGCGAATCAGATCAAAGATTTTGTCGTCTCTTTTCATTATTGTTGAATTGTTGAATGTTTAATTGTTTAATCGTTGTTTGACGTGCTTTGCGTCATCGCGAGGAACGAAGCGATCCAGAAGTCGATTGTCTGGATTGCTTCACTACGTTCGCAATGACGCGAAGCGGCTGACCGCAAAGCGACCCTAATTCCGCTGCAAAGTTGCGAAATTTTATCGATACTGCGACAAAAAATCTGACTTTTGCTACCTTTGCAGGCCTAAAAACGGATTACGACATGAAAAACCTTCTACCGATTGCCTTGATTTTGGCCACAATGCTCTTGTCATGCACAGAGCGGAAATTCCCCGAAGCCGCGTCCTCCATCGACTATGCCGACACCACGTTTTGGTACAGCCTTGGCGACGAAAGCCATGCCGCCGACGTGTTTTACGTCTATCCCACCGTGTCGACAATTTCTTTTGCCGACAACGGCTCGTCGTGGTTTGCCGACATCACCCTTCCGGAAGTGCGCGAGGAAGCCAACGGCAACCAGCGTTTCAACAAGATGCTGTACGGCGATTACAACTTCTATGCGCCTTATTACCGTCAGATGGTTTTCGAGGCGTATAGCCAGCCAGAAGCCATGTTGGACTCGTTGGCACAAATTGCCGCGAAGGACGTCTTCGATGCCTTCCAATATTATATGGAGCATTTCAACCATGGACGGCCTTTCTTCCTGATGGGCCACAGCCAAGGCTCGCAGATGCTCATCGAGCTGTTGAAACACGGCATGACCGACGAACAACGCCAGCTGATGGTGGCTGCTTATTGCATTGGCTATCATGTCGGTGCGGAAGAGATGGCCGAATATCCCGAAGCCTTGAGGCCTGCCGCCGACAGCACCGAAACCGGCAGGCTCGTCATCTTCAACTCGGTGACCGACACGACGGCCATCGGCATGGTCTCGCGTGGCGACGTGGCTGGCGTCAACCCGGCGACTTGGACGATGGCGACTGACACCGTTGCCGCCACGTTCCACTTGGGCATGGCCAAATACAACGACGCCCGCGACAGCGTCCTCATCGTGCCTTGCCCGACGCGGACTTATCTCTACAAGCACACCACCGTGTGCCCCGACCTCGACCCCGATATGGTCTTCATCCCAGCCTACGAGCAGATGTTTCCCAAGGGCAACCTCCACTTCGCCGACTCGTGGCTCTTTGGAGGCAACGTGGTGGAGAATATGAGGTGCAGGTTGAGGAATTACTAAGTTTTGTGCCTTACAACCCTGACAGGTCTACCCGATAGACGACATCCACAGGCACTTGTCGCTCCAAAAACGCCGTCATATAGATGGGCAGATACAGCACCCTCCCCTCTTGGCTGACATTTGCGTTGCCGAACACCAAAGCCTGCGGAATCTTGTAATCCGGGTTGGCCATGACATTCGTAAGCGCACTGTGGCGTTGGTAGTCCTTGCCCGATTTCACTTCGATAGGGACGACCTGCCCGCCTTTTTCCATCACAAAATCCAACTCGCCCTGCTTCTTGCTGTTGAAATAATACAAGTCAAAGCCGTGGGCGTGCAACTCTTGGGCGACTGCGTTCTCGAAGATGGAGCCGAAATTGATGCTTTTGGCATCGGTGAGCAACTGCAACTGGATGCCGTCGGCATACTGGCAGGCCAACAGTCCGATGTCGTTCTGGAACAGCTTGAACAGGTTGCGCGAGCGCGACAGCTTCAGCGGCACGACTGGCTCGTCCACGTTGAAAACCGGCAAGGCCACCCCCGCCTCCTTCAGCCAAACGAAACTGTTCTCGAAACGCGAAAACTTCAGGTTTTCGTTCAGGTTTTTGAGAATGAACCGTTTGTTCTTTGCGTTGAGTTCAGAAGGTATCAGGTCGAAGATTTCCTCGATGTAAAGTTTGTGGTTGCGGTCGTATTTGGCGATGTCGCGTTTGTAGAGCCGGATAATGGCCTGCTGCTCGGCCATCACTTCCTGAAGGTTGTTTGTGTCAAGGTATTTCTGCACAGCGGCAGGCATCCCGCCAACGATGAGATAGAGCCTGAACAGTTCCATCATTTTGGTATGCACGAAGGCGTCAACAGGCCGTTTCTGTTCCCAAGCCGTCTTGATTTCGCCCCACACCATCGGAGCCACGCCCAAAGCCTCGTAAAACTCCTCAATATCAAGGGGAAACATCTCCTTGACATCCATGTAGCCGACGGGTTCGGAGCGCAAGTCCTTCAACTCGACACCCAAAAGCGACCCGCTCATGACATAACGGTAACTTCCTTCCTCGACAAGGAACTTGATGGCGGTCACTATTTCGGGACATTCCTGCACCTCGTCGAAAAACACAAGCGTTTTCCCTTCGATGAGCGGCTGGTCGGTCAGCGCCGAGAGCCTCAGCAGCATGTCCTTTCGGTTTTTTGCCTCGGCCACAACGCTGACGGCTTCAGGCATTTCAATGAAATTGATCTCTATCAGGCTCTGGAAATGCGTCTTCCCGAAATGACGGATGGCATAGGATTTTCCCGTTTGACGCGCACCCGTAACGAGCAATGCCTTCTTATCGGTTTTGTAGTATTGCTCTAAATACTTGTAAATCTTTCTATTAATCATAATTTGTCCGTTTTTCCAACATGTTTTTTGGCATTTTTGTCCGTTTTTCCAATGCAAAAATACAGGTTTTTGTCCGTTTTTCCAACAACATTCGATGAAAAACCGCCATGTTCGCCGAAAAATATTCCGTGATTGTGCCGTTTATTCGCTGAAACGCCGAAAATCTTCGTATTTTTGCACCCAAAACAAACCGAATCATCGATGAAGAATTTTGTTGAAGAACTCCGCTGGCGCGGAATGTTAGCCCAAATCATGCCGGGCACTGAAGAACTCCTCCAAAAGGAAATGGTGACCGCCTACCTCGGCACCGACCCCACCGCCGACTCGCTCCACATTGGGCACCTCTGCGGCATCATGATGCTGCGTCACTTGCAACGCTGCGGCCACAAGCCCATCATCCTCGTGGGCGGCGCCACAGGCATGATCGGCGACCCGTCGGGCAAGAGCCAAGAGCGTAACCTGCTCAACGAAGAGACCTTGCGCCACAACCAAGAGTGCATCAAGGCACAGGTGGCCAAGTTCTTGGACTTCGAGTCGAAGGAGCCGAATGCCGCCGAGATGGTGAACAACTACGACTGGATGAAGGACTTCACCTTCTTGGACTTCGCCCGCGAGGTGGGCAAGCACATCACCGTCAACTACATGATGGCCAAGGACAGCGTGCAGCAACGCCTCAACGGCACCGCTCGCGACGGCTTGAGCTTCACCGAGTTCACCTACCAGCTCCTGCAAGGCTACGACTTCCTCTGGCTCTACCAGCACAAGAACTGCAAGCTGCAACTCGGCGGCAACGACCAATGGGGCAACATCACCACGGGTACGGAGCTGATTCGCCGCACCCTGGGCTTCGAAAACGAGGCCTTTGCCCTCACCTGCCCGCTCATCACCAAGGCCGACGGCAAGAAGTTCGGCAAGACCGAGAGCGGCAACGTGTGGCTCGACCCGAAACGCACCTCGCCTTACAAGTTCTACCAGTTCTGGCTCAACGTCAGCGACGACGACGCGGAGAAATACATCAAGATCTTCACCTCGTTGGAGAAGGAGACCATCGACGCCTTAGTGGAGGAGCACAAGCAAGACCCGGGCTTGCGCGTGTTGCAAAAGCGCTTGGCCGAGGAAGTCACCGTCCTGGTACACTCCAAGGAAGCCCTCGACGCCGCCATCGAAGCCAGCGCCATCCTCTTCGGCAAGGCCACCAAGGAAGGCTTGGAGAAACTCGACGAGCAGACTTTCTTGGACGTCTTCGACGGCGTGCCGCAAGAACACGTCAGCCGCACCGCACTCGAAGCCGGCATCCCGATTGTGGACTTCCTCGCCGTCAGCACGCAGGTCTTCCCCTCCAAGGGCGAAGCCCGCAAGATGACCCAGGCCAACGGCGTGAGCGTCAACAAGGAGAAAGTCACTTTGGACAAGGTGATGACTCCCGCCGACCTGATTGACGGGAAATACATCCTCGCGCAAAAGGGCAAGAAGAACTATTACCTAATCGTGGTGGAATAATCATGGAAAACAAGGACAACCTACACGGCCTCAGTCCCTATCTGTTTTGGGATGTCGATACGACGCAATTCGATATCGACAAGAGTGCCGCGTGGGTCATCCAAAGGGTGCTGGAATACGGCCAAATGAGCGATTGGAACATCATCGAGACGCATTTCGGCTTAGATAAAATCGTTGCATACGCACTGAATTTCAGGACGTTGAATCCAGTTGCACGTTCTTTCTTGAGTTTCATCTCTGGCGCAAAAAAGGAGGACTTTAGATGCTATCGTTTCGCACAATCAAGCCCCACACTTTGGAACTCTTGAGGCACCTGATGAAGGAGCCTTACCTAAAGGATTGCCGTTTGGTGGGTGGCACTGCGTTGGCCTTGCAGTATGGACATCGATCGTCGGTGGATTTGGATGTCTTCGGCGTGGTTCCCGACAACGATGCGGCGCTGCACGACATCCTTGAGGATTTCGGGCAAGTGGGTGGCCAGATGACCTCCAGATACATCAAATCGTTCCTCGTTGACGGCATCAAGGTGGATTTTGTCAATTATGCGCGGTATCCTTGGATTGATGATGCAGTCGTCGAAGATGGCTTGAGATTGGCCTCGCCGAAAGACATTGCCGCCATGAAGACCTTCGCCATCCAGAACCGAGGCTCGCGAAAAGACTTCATCGACATGTATTTCCTTTTGCAACATTATTCCTTGGAGGAAATCCTGGGGTTTTACGCCAAGAAATACCCCAAATACTCCATGTTCAGGACGCGCATGGCTTTGACTTATTTCGAAGATGCCGAAGACCAAGATTGCCCTCCGATGTTCATCAAGGTCAAGTGGGATGACATCAAGATTCTCATCTCACAGAAAGTCAGGGAAATCGATTGGAACAAATACTGAAAGGAACGACAACCGTAACGTCACTTTCTCAGCGCCTCCTCGGCCTGTTTCAGCGTGCCGCGCTCACCGTCGACGAAAGCGATGACGAAAGCATCCTTGTAGCCCAAGGCCCGCACCTCGGCCTGCCGTTTCGTGGCCTCGGCCTTGGTGGTGAAACGCCCTGAGATATAGCGGAATGCGCCATTGTATTCGTAGACATCCACTTCCTTCACGCCGCTGAAAGCCTTGTCGGTGGAGGCGACTTTCTTGTCGCGACTGGCAAACTGAACGGAGAAATAGGTGTCGCCCGAAGCCGTGGGCCTTTCCTGCGCCACGGGCTTGTCAGGCGTGTGGTTTTCCGACTCAAACTCGCGCTTGTATTCCTCGAAGGCGCGATACAAGGCCAAGGCCATCTGCGTCTGTCCCTTCTCGGAGTTAAGGAACTGCTCCTCCTTGTTATTATTAATGAAGCCCAGCTCGACCAAGATGCTGGGCATGGCGGTCTTCCATAGCACCAAAAAACCGGCCTGCTGCACGCCACGGTCATGGCGGCCTTTGGCGGCAAACTGCTTCTGCACCTTGTCGGCGATGTTGAGGCTCTGGCTTTGGTAAAGGCTCTGCGACAGCGAGAACAGGATATAGGCTTCGGTGCTGTTGGGGTCGAAGTTGTTATAGGCGTCGGTGTTGTCTTCCAATAAGATAGATGCATTTTCTTTCTTTGCCACGGCAAGGTTCTTCTCGTTTTTCGACTCACCCATCACGTATGTTTCGGCACCGTTGGCCGTGGTGGTGCCCTCGGTCGAGTTGCAATGGATGGAGATGAACACGTCCGCGTTGTTGCGGTTGGCGATGGCGGCACGCTCGCTCAGCTCGATGAACTTGTCGGTCTTACGGGTATAGATCACCTTCACGTCGGGCATGTTCTCCTCGATATAGGCGCCAAACTTGAGCGCGACGGCCAAATTCAAGGCCTTCTCGGTGGTCACCTTGCCCAAGGCTCCCGTGTCCTTGCCGCCGTGACCCGCGTCGATGACGATGGTCTGGATCTTTTCGCCCTTCTGCGCCAAGGCACACAAAGGCAGCAGAAAAAGCGCGGCCAAAACACCAAATCGGAAAATCTTTCGTTGTATCATATTGAGTTCGTTTATTTATGCGCGAAGAAAGACTATCTTTGCACCGAATTTCAAGCGCACAAAAGTAATCGTTTTCGCATTGACAAAACGCACGGCACATAAGAATTATTTTCCATCGGTGGCATTTTCGTTGTTCACCGCCATGATTGTTTTGTTTTACGGATGCAAGCAACTCTCTCATATCGAGAGAGATAACCACGATTTTGAACCACCGGTCATCGACAGTGCCGAACAGGTTGCCGAGCGCATCA